>CAYOSK010000121.1:0-8222 GCA_964406585.1 uncultured Octadecabacter sp.
CCTGATTTTGAGTCTGACCAGATTGTCTATTGGAGCTATTCGAAACCCGTTGATGAAGGCGTTGCGCTTGCGGTCAGGCGGGGCGTGTTGAATGGAACCCAATTGACGCAGGTTGCGGATGTATTTGTTCAGGATCCCGTTCTGGACAGCGGACAGCATTTTGGAAGCCGTGTTGTCGTAACAGATCGCGGAATTTGGATCACGACTGGGGATCGCGGTTCGCCGGAATTGGCGCAAGGCGAAAACACTGTCGGTAAAGTAATTTGGATTGACGGCGACGGAGCGCGAGTTTGGTCACAAGGTCACCGCAATATTCAGGGCGCGATTGTGCATGATGGCGCTTTGTGGACAGTGGAGCATGGTCCACGAGGTGGTGACGAGTTGAACCGCCCGCGAGACGGGTTCAACTATGGTTGGCCCATTGTGTCATACGGAATCAATTATGGGGGATCCGATGTTGGTGACGGGATAGCGGTAGGCGCAGGTTTCGAGCCGCCGGTCTATTACTGGGATCCTGTGATTGCACCAGGAGGAATGGGGGCCTACCCGCAGGACGCCGCATTCGAGCCGTGGCGCAACAATCTGTTTGTTTCATCCTTGCGACCGGGAGGTTTGATGCGACTAAAGTTAGAGGGTGACCGCGTTGTCGGCGAGGAGCGATTGCTGGCGAATGTGGGCCGTGTGCGTGATGTTGAGGTCCTATCGAATGGCGATCTGTTGGTCTTGTTGGACGCGACGGAGGCTGAGATACTGCGCGTGCGACCCGTGCCATAATCCGATGCTGGTTCTTTTCGGATCTTGGGCGTAAGCACTCCAAATGGCGACACCAGAACCCAATGTGACTCGCGGGATTTTCCTGATGCTGTCGGCTATAACTGTGTTCACGGTAATGTCTGCTTTTGTAAAGGCTGCTGATCGGGTCCCAGCGGGGGAAGCGATGTTTTTCCGCAGCGTTATGGCGATGCCGGTCTTACTGATTTGGCTGCTAACGCATGGGGGCATAAGGCACGGTATTCGCACGCAATCCGTCCGCAATCACGCCATCCGTGGGATCGTCGGGTCATGCGCTATGGGATTGGGGTTTGCTGGACTGAAGTTCCTTCCTTTGCCGGAGGTGACTGCGATAAGGTTCGTCACACCAATTGCGATGGTCGTTTTGGCGGCATTGATCCTTGGCGAGCGGTTTCGCCTGGTGCGGATCGCCGCAGTGCTTTTAGGGTTTGTCGGAGTGGTGATCATTGTGGCGCCGCGGCTGTCGGTCGGGCTTGGATCAATAGAGGCTTTGGGCGTCGGGTTGACGGTGGGGTCGGCCTGCTTGGCGGCGTTAGCGCAAGTGTTTGTGAAAGGCATGTCTGGCAAAGAAAGCACAACGGCGATTGTGTTCTGGTTTTCGGCAACAGCAACGGTATTGTCGTTGGTGACGATCCCGTTTGGCTGGGTTTGGCCGACCGGATATGAATTTGCGTTGTTGTGTGGTGCAGGTTTAATCGGCGGGCTTGGGCAGATTTTGCTGACGGCGAGCTATCGTTTTGCCGAAGCGGGTGTGTTGGCACCGTTCACTTACGTTTCTATGCTGTGGTCGGTGCTAATTGGCTATGTATGGTTTGAAGAAATTCCGACGTTCGGGATGATGGTCGGGGCTTGTTTTGTGATCGGGGCAGGCGTGATTATTGTCCTACGAGAGAGGGCGCTGGGCGACGATGCGACGGCGCGGCGCAAGGTAAAGGCGAAGGGGTTGCAATAGATATGGGTTACGACATTCATATTACCCGCAAGGATGAATGGCACGATGAACACGGTGAGGAAATAGAACTGGAAGAGTGGCTCGCGGTTGTGGATTTGGACCCGCATTTGCAGCCTCATGAAGAGATGGCGGCGACAGATTCATCGGCGGTTGTTTGGATTGCGGAAGACGGCACCGAACAGATGTGGTTCTGGATGTCAGAGGGAAATGTCATGGGTAAAAATCCGCGCCCTGCTGCGCTCGCGAAGATGTACGAGATCAGCGAAAAACTTAATGCACGGTTGATGGGCGACGAAGGCGAAATCTATGATGCGGAAGGACAGGCAAGTTATCCCGACTTTCCTGAGGAAAACATGCAAAAGACCGAGCCAAAGGCCCGGCCTTGGTGGAAGTTCTGGTAGCGATTAGGCGCGCACCAAGGTCTCATAGCTTGTCGCGATGTCTTTGGCCAAGGCGCCGACCTCAAAGTGGTAGTCACCAATCTGGTTAATGGGCGTCACTTCGGCCGCGGAGCCAGTAAGCCATGCTTGCTCGAATCCTTCAAGCTCGTCTGGCATGATGTGGCGTTCGTGCACCTTCACGCCTTTCTCGGTCAGCATGTCGATGACCGTCTGCCTTGTCAGCCCGTTAAGGAAGGCGTCGGGCTTGGGTGTGTGGACTTCGCCGTCTTTAACGAAAAATAGGTTCGCGCCTGTGCATTCTGCCACATATCCGCGGTAGTCGAACATCAACGCGTCAGAACATCCTTTGGCTTCCGCTGCATGTTTTGACATTGTAGCGATCATATAAAGGCCCGCCGCTTTGGCTTGGGACGGCGCTGTTTCAGGTGATGGGCGTTTCCATTTCGCAATGTCAAGTTTGGCGCCCTTCATTTTAGCATCCCCGTAGTAGGCCCCCCATTCCCAAACAGCGACCGCGAGGTGGACTTGGTTGCGCGCGGCCGCAACGCCCATGTCTTCGCCAGAGCCGCGCCATGCGACCGGGCGCACGTAGGCGTCAGTGAGGCCGTTGGCCTGAAGTGCGGCTTGTTTGGCGGCCTCGATCTCATCAACTGAATAGGGGATTTCGAAATCAATCAGATTGGCCGAGGTCTTGAGCCGTTCGGAATGCAAGCGGGACTTGAAGATTTTGCCGCCGTAACAACGCTCGCCTTCAAAGACCGAAGACGCATAGTGCATGGCATGAGTCAGAATGTGGACATTTGCATCACGCCAGTCGACGAGCTTGCCGTCCATCCAGATTTTTCCGTCGCGGTCATCATATGCACCAGCCATGTCAACGCCTTTCCAGTTTTGCATTTATTACGTATGTAGGTCCGAAGTGGACATTTTATTACGCCGAACCTGTGATTCGATACCTATCACTGCTTGGAATGTCAACAAAGCTGACGTATTATGAGGCAGATTGTGAAGGAGCCTTTCATGGAAGGTGGCACGAGAGAAACCGGGAACCCGCTGCTGTTTCTGACAGATGAACAGCTGCGCAAGGGTATCGAAGCGATGTTTTTCGCCTACAGAGGCTTCACCGCTGATCCTGATCGTATTCTTGCGGACATGGCCTATGGTCGCGCCCATCATCGTGCTGTGCACTTTATACATCGCAGCCCCGGTACGACGGTAAATAATTTGTTGGCAATTCTAGGTGTCACAAAGCAATCGCTGAACCGTGTATTGCGTGCCCTGGTTGAGGATGGTCTTGTGCGCAGCGAAGTTGGAAAGCGCGACAAACGGGAGCGGCATCTGTTTTTGACTGAGGCGGGGGAAGCGCTTGAGCGCCAGCTGTCAGATGCACAGCGTGATCGAATGCGTACAGCTTATCGCGCGGCAGGGCCGGAAGCCGTTGTTGGATTTCGTCAAGTGCTTGAAGCAATGATGGATCATGACATGCGCAACCGTTACGATGCGCTGAAAGATTTGAAGGGATAAGGCGACATGCACAGTGAACAGCCCCATCTGTTGATCGTAGATGACGATGAACGCATTCGTGTGTTGTTACAAAAATTTCTTGTTCGAAATGGGTTTTTAGTGACGGCTGCACGGGACGCTGCCCATGCGCGCCGGATTTTGTCTGGTTTGGATTTCGACATGATCGTTTTGGATGTGATGATGCCGGGTGAAGATGGCGTAACACTCTGTGCTGACCTTCGTCGGGATCGCGAAACGCCCATCCTTTTGCTGACTGCGAAGTCCGAAACTGGTGATAGAATTGCTGGGCTTGAGGCGGGAGCAGACGATTATCTTGCCAAGCCGTTTGAACCTAAAGAGCTTTTGTTGCGGATCAATTCGATCCTAAGACGTGTCCCACCTGCAGAGGCCGAAGCGATCATTCCGAAAGTGTTGCACCTTGGCCCGCTGCGGTATGATATGGACCGTGGTGAATTGTGGAATGCAGAGGATCTAGTCCGGCTTACCGCAACAGAAGTTCAACTGATGCGAATATTCACCGCCAAACCAGGTGAAGCCATTTCGCGTGAAGATCTTGTTGATCGTTTGGGTCGTTCTGGCGGCCAAGCCCAAGAGCGCGCCGTTGATGTTCAGATCACGCGTTTGCGGCGCAAGCTGGAAGCAGATCCGAAACAGCCCCGCTATTTGCAGACGGTGCGCGGTGCTGGATACATGCTTGCGCCGGACTAAGCGGAGCGGCTGCGCCGCCCATTCATTTTTGAACGCGCAAGGCGTGGCAAGTTTACTGGTACAAAGCCTGTTTCTGTTTGAGAGGTACGCCTCCGGCGGGAGTTTGAAATAAGCAAAGACGATGAAAGGATGCACGTGGATGGCGACGGCGTTGATAACACATAAGGCCTGTTACGATCACGTGACACCGCAAGGGCATCCAGAGCAGGTTGCGCGATTAGACGCGGTTCTTGGGGCCTTGGACGGGATAGATTTGGTTACGGTTAACGCACCACTGGCCGCTGAGGACGATTTGTTGCGCGCGCACCCCAGGGCGCATTTGGATGCGATACGAGATTGCGCGCCAAGTTCAGGTTGGCGATCTTTGGATGCCGATACCCACATGTCCGTTGGAACCCTTGAGGCAGCATATCGTGCGGCGGGCGGCGCTGTTAAGGCCGTTGATATGGTTATGGCCGGTGACGTTGCCAATGCCTTTGTTGCGATGCGCCCGCCCGGTCATCACGCAGAGCGGGAAACAGCAATGGGGTTTTGTTTCTTCGGATCTGTTTCGGTGGCAGCAAAACATGCCTTGGCGTTTCATGGTTTGACACGTGTCGCAATCCTGGATTTTGATGTGCACCACGGGAATGGAACGCAAGATTTGGTCGAAGATGATCCGCGAATTTTGTTTTGTTCCAGTCATCAGATGCCCCTTTATCCCGGAACTGGTGCGGCACATGAAACAGGCGTTGGAAATATCGTGAATGTGCCCCTGCCAGACGGGTGCGGATCTGCGAAGTTTCGGGCTGCTTGGGAAACGCATGTCTTTCCGCGGCTTTCGGCGTTTAAGCCTGAACTTCTGCTGATTTCGGCGGGGTTTGATGCACATGCGTCTGATCCTTTGGCGGGGATGGAATTGGTCGAGGATGACTTTGCATGGATCACACACAAACTGTGCGATATTGCAGAGGAACACTGCAATGGCCGTGTGGTGTCTGCCCTAGAGGGCGGATATGATCTTGAGGCGCTGGGACGATCTGCCCGTGCGCACGTCGAAGTATTAAGGGAGAGATCGACATGAGCGTAGATGTTGCTGAGATGAGTTTCGAAGATGCCCTGCGCGAGTTGGAGCAGGTCGTTGGGCAACTGGAACGGGGAGAGGTCCCGCTGGACGACTCTATTGCCTTGTACGAACGTGGTGCGGCATTGAAAAAGCGCTGTGAAGCCAAGTTGAAAGAAGCTGAAGAAAAGGTTGCGAAGCTGACGATTGACGGGGACGGCAAGGCGACAGGGACGACTTCGCTCGATGCCTGAAAAGTTCACGCCGATGGATCAATTTGTCATAGAAACATTGGATTCTGATTCGCAAAAGCCGTTCCAAGACATCCTGAAAGACACCAGAGAAGCAACGGTCGCTGGCATTCGGATTGGTACAGGCGATCACACGGGTGATGTGGCCGACGCAATGCGCTACGCTGTGGCCGGTGGGAAAGGTTTACGGGCATTTTTTGTGTACCAGTCGGCGCGATTACACGGCGTTCACCCGCTATTTGCACGTGCGGCTGCGGAGGCTATTGAATGCGTTCATGCCTATTCGTTGGTGCATGATGATCTGCCGTGCATGGATGATGATGATTTGCGGCGCGGGCAGCCGACTGTTCATCGCAAATGGGATGAGGCGACAGCCGTTCTTGCGGGGGATGCGCTACAAGCCTTCGCGTTTGAGCGTGCCAGTGCTGCAGGTGAAAGTGACGCCGCGCGGATTGAGATGGTTAGGACACTGGCAACGGCGTCTGGCATCGCTGGAATGGTTGGTGGACAGGCTGCCGATATTGCGGCTGAAACGGCCAGAACACCACTTACCCTTGATCAGATCATATCGCTTCAGGCAGGGAAAACGGGTGCGTTGATCACATGGGCTTGTATGGCGGGGCCCAGGATGGCGCAGGACGACGGGTCGGCCCTGCAAACGTATGGGGATAGGCTGGGGCTTGCGTTTCAAATCGCGGACGACATTCTTGATATTGAAGGCGACGAGGCCATCGTTGGGAAGGCCGTCGGGAAGGATGAAGGCGCTGGCAAAGCGACCTTTGTGTCTTTGCTTGGCTTGGATGGGGCGAAACGCCGCGCGTTTGAATTGGTGTCTGAGGCGTGCGATGCATTAGTTATTTATAAGGACGAAGCCAACACGCTTCGGGATGCTGCGCGGTTTGTCGTCGCGCGGACGCATTAAGGAGCGCACTTATGGCCGACAGACCCCATACACCGACGCTAGATCGAATTGATCTGCCGAGCGACTTGAACGGCCTCAGTGATGCTCAATTGCGCGCAGTGGCGGATGAGTTACGCGCGGAAACGATTTCGACGGTATCGGAAACTGGCGGGCACTTGGGTGCCGGTCTTGGTGTTGTAGAACTGACTGTCGCGTTGCATGCGGTGTTTGACGCCCCAAAGGATAAGATAATTTGGGACGTTTCCCATCAGTGTTATCCGCACAAAATCTTGACGGGGCGGCGGGATCGTATTCGGACTTTGCGACAAAAGGACGGGTTATCTGGATTCACCAAACGATCGGAATCCGCTTATGACCCATTTGGGGCCGCCCATTCTTCGACGTCTATTTCCGCGGCTTTGGGTTTCGCTGTCGCGCGGGATTTGGGCGGTGAGGGTGGCGATGCTATTGCCGTGATTGGCGATGGATCAATGTCTGCCGGCATGGCGTACGAAGCCATGAACAATGCGGGCCATTTGAAAAAGCGGCTTATTGTGATCTTGAACGACAATGAAATGTCGATTGCGCCGCCTGTTGGTGCAATGAGTTCGTATTTGTCGCGTCTTTATGCAGGCGCGCCATTCCAAGAATTCAAAGCAGCGGCTAAAGGCGCCGTGTCCTTTTTGCCGGAACCGTTCCAGGAAGGCGCGCGCCGCGCCAAAGAGATGATAAAGGGCATGACCGTCGGCGGCACGCTATTTGAAGAGTTGGGGTTTTCTTATCTTGGGCCGATTGATGGGCATGATATGGACCAACTTTTGGCTGTTTTGCGAACGGTGAAAACCCGTGCAACGGGACCCATCCTGATCCACGCGATTACGAAGAAGGGCAAAGGATACGCCGAACATCGCGCGGACCGCGGCCATGCGACGGCTAAGTTTGATGTCGTCACCGGTGAGCAGAAAAAGGCGGTCAGCAATGCACCGTCTTATACGTCTGTTTTTGCAGAAAGCCTGATCAAAGAAGCCAGCAAAGATGATAAAATCGTCGCGGTAACAGCGGCAATGCCAGACGGGACGGGTCTGGATAAATTCATGGCGCGGTTCGCGTCGCGGTGTTTTGACGTTGGCATTGCAGAACAACATGCTGTGACGTTTTGTGCAGGAATGGCAGCTGGCGGGATGAAACCGTTTTGCGCCCTTTATTCAACCTTTCTTCAACGTGGTTATGACCAAATCGTTCATGATGTCGCGCTTCAGCGCTTGCCTGTTCGATTTGCGATTGATCGTGCAGGTTTAGTTGGCGCAGACGGCGCAACCCATGCAGGGAGTTTTGATGTCGCCTATCTGGCAAACCTGCCGGGGTTTGTTGTGATGGCTGCGGCGGATGAGTGCGAATTGGTGCGCATGGTGGCTACCGCAGCCGCGCATGACAGCGGACCAATCGCGTTTCGTTTTCCGCGCGGCGAAGGCGTTGGTGTGGACATCCCCGTAGATGCGCAACCACTCGAAATTGGTAAGGGCCGGATGATCCGCGAAGGCGGAACGGTTGCGATTTTGTCGTTCGGAACACGCTTGCAAGAAGTCGAAAAGGCCTGCGAAACATTGGCGGCCAGTGGCATTAGCCCTACGGTTGCGGACGCGCGGTTCGC
>CAYOSK010000122.1:0-8115 GCA_964406585.1 uncultured Octadecabacter sp.
TGGTACTGCGTCTTAAGACGTGGGAGAGTAAGTCACTGCCAAACCTAATAAGGAACTCAAATTCGGTTGTATCTCTCTTCGATGATCAAATAGAAACGCCGCTCCCTATTGGAGCGGTTTTTTTGTGTCGAGATCACGTACATCACCGAATAGTCAGTCAGAAGAACGCGATAAACGTGGTTTCTGTCACCGTTACGATTGCCTCTTTTGCCACTCTCCCTAATAATACTGCAAGGAGAGCAAAGTTTTGGAAATTATTAGTCTTACCACTCAGATGTCAGTCGTTCTTGGATTGCTGGCATTTACTGTCTTTCTCTTCGTTTCCGAAATCGTCCGCATCGACCTTGCTGCGATATCGATCATGGTGTTGCTTGGCCTTCTAAGCCAAGTACCGGGCTTGCAAGACCTCGCAGATGTAAACGATTTGTTTTCCGGGCTTGCGTCTAATGCCGTCGTGTCGATCATTGCGGTCATGATCATTGGCGCGGGGTTGGATAAAACCGGTCTCATGGGCAAGGTCGCGTCGCTGATCCTCAAACACGGCGGCAAAACTGAACGACGTATTGTCCCGATTATTTCCGGCACCGTCGGCGTGATCAGTTCTTTCATGCAGAATGTCGGTGCAGCCGCGTTGTTTCTGCCGGTGGTCAGCCGCATATCAGTCCGGACGGAACTCCCCCTGAGCCGCCTCCTGATGCCAATGGGTTTTTGTGCGATCTTGGGCGGAACAATGACGATGGTGGGGTCTTCACCGTTGATCTTGTTGAATGACCTCATGCTCAATGCGAATGATTCCTTGCCTGACGGCCAAAAAATGGAACCCTTCGGTCTATTTTCGGTCACGCCAATCGGTGTCTGTCTCATCGCTACAGGTATTTTGTATTTCACGATTTTTGGCCGCTGGGTTCTGCCTGCGAAACGCGAACGGGGCAGCGATGCGTCGTCGGCCCAAACAATGCAGGCCTATATCAAACAAACATACGGCCTAAAGGCGGATATTTTCGAAATCAGCGTACCTGAAGGTTCGATTTTGATTGGTCAAACACTGTCCGACCTGATGGTCGCGCATCATATGTACATCCTGGGGACATCGTTTCGCGGCAAAAAGGTCATCGCGCCGATGGCCGACACCACAATCGAAGCGCCCGCGCGGCTTGCCGTCATGGGCTTGCGACGTGTCGTGGAACATGAATTTGCCGAACCCTACGGCCTTGAAATTATGCCGAGCCTCGATGCTTTCGCTGATGATTTTGCGCCGACCCAATCCGGCGTCGCAGAGGTCGTGATTCCACCCGGATCAGGTGCCATCGGCAAAGCTCCCATAGACATGAGATTACGCCAGACCCACGGCATGTCCTTGCTCGCGATCCATCGTGGTGAAGACACAATGAGCCACGTTGAAACCGAAGATCATGTTGCCACCCATATCGGGCTGGTTCCTTTTCAAGCGGGTGACACACTTGTCGTACATACTGAATGGGATCGACTAACGCGGACCAAACGTGATCGCGATTTCGTTGTCGTTACGTCAGACTTTCCACAGGAAGAATTGCGACCGCACAAAGTTGGATGGGCCGTTGTGTTCTTTGCAATTGCCCTCGGCTTGATCCTGTTTTCCGATGTTAGGCTGTCGCTTTGTTTGCTCACTGGGGCTGTCGGCATGATCCTCACGCGTGTGCTGGACATTGACGAGGCGTATAATGCCGTGAGCTGGAGCACGATCTTTCTTCTCGCCAGTTTGATGCCGCTTGGGCATGCCGTGCAATCGACCGGTACAGCAGAATGGATCGCGCAGCAAATTTTGGCGCTTTTGGATGGATGGCCGATTTTTGCGTTGCAGGCAGGGATGGCGGTTCTTGCAACCATTTTCACTTTGATCATGTCTAACGTCGGCGCCACCGTTCTACTGGTGCCCTTGGCGGTGTCCATCGCCGTCGCCGCCGGGGGTGATCCAGCGATCTTTGCCCTTACGGTGGCGATATCGACTTCAAATTCGTTCTTGATTCCGACCCATCAAGTTAACGCGCTCATCATGGGTCCCGCCGGCTACAAAGTGACGGATTTTATTAAGGGCGGCGGTATTATGACGATCCTGTTCTTGGTGGTTTCCCTGTTCGTGATGAACATCATTTTCTAATCAAAACGACGCAATTACCCATTGCACCCCTGGATGCGCGGCGCTAAACAGGCCCTCGTTCCACTAGGTAGCGCGGGATGGAGCAGCCCGGTAGCTCGTCAGGCTCATAACCTGAAGGTCGTAGGTTCAAATCCTACTCCCGCAACCAAGGACCAAAAAAACGCCGCCCGGATTGGGCGGCGTTTTTGTTTGGGCCATCTCGTGCGACGCATCTTTCCCTCATAATCACTGCCGCGTAGGGTGTCGGTCAAAGGAAAGCACTCATGACCAATATCGTCGAAGTTCGAAACCTCACCAAGCGCTATGATGGCGGGTTCGAGGCCCTCAAATCCGTCACGCTGGACATAAAGCAGGGCGAGATTATTGCGCTGCTTGGCCCGAACGGGGCGGGCAAGACCACGTTGATTTCAACGATCTGTGGCATCACACGCGCCACAGAAGGAACGGTCGCGATTGGTGGTCATGACAATGTCACAGATTTTCGTGCCGCACGGCGTTTGATCGGACTCGTCCCGCAAGAAATTAATCTTGAGCCATTTGAAAAGGTGATCAATACAGTGCGCTTCACGCGCGGTCTGTTCGGCAAAGCACCCGATGACGTCTACCTTGAAAAGGTGCTTCGTTCATTGTCGCTATGGGACAAAAGAGACGCCAAAATCATGATGTTGTCCGGCGGCATGAAGCGCCGTGTTCTGATCGCCAAGGCGTTGGCTCATGAACCTCGCGTACTCTTTCTAGATGAACCGACCGCAGGCGTGGACGTCGAACTGCGCAAAGACATGTGGGATGTCGTCGCCAAACTAAAAGAAGACGGTGTGACCATCATCCTGACCACCCATTATATCGAAGAGGCAGAAGCGATTGCCGACCGCGTCGGCGTCATTGCAAAGGGTGAAATTCTGTTGGTCGAAAACAAATCCGATCTGATGACGCGGATGGGCCAAAAGACCCTTCGGGTGGAACTGTCGGAACCTGTGGCAGATATTCCAAAGGCGCTGTCATCTTATCAGTTATCGATTGAAGACGGTGCGCTGGTCTATTCTTATGACACAAAAACCGATCGAACGGGGATTACGGGTCTTCTGGCTGATCTTCAAAAGGCAGGGTTGCAGATGACCGATCTGCAAACGCAGCAGTCTTCGTTGGAAGAAATATTTGTCTCCCTCGTGGCGCAAAAGGAAACAGCATGAACCTGCAAGCCATCCGTTCGATCTACATTTTTGAAATGGCGCGCTTCTTTCGCACCCTAACGCAAAGCTTTATCAGCCCAGTGATTTCAACCGCCCTTTATTTTGTGGTATTTGGCACCGCAATCGGGTCGCGCATGCAAGAAGTCGAAGGCGTGGGGTACGGAGCGTTTATCGTACCGGGGCTGATTATGCTGTCGGTTATGACACAGGCCACCAGTAACGCAAGTTTCGGGATATATTTCCCGAAATTCATTGGGACGATTTATGAACTGCTGTCTGCGCCTGTGAACTTCTTCGAAATTACCATCGGTTACGTTGGCGCGGCTGCCACGAAGGCGATGTTCATTGGGGTGGTTATTCTTGCGACGTCTTTCATGTTCGTTGATATTTCCATTGCTCATCCCTTTGCGATGTTGGCATTTCTGACCCTGACCTGCCTGTCGTTCAGTCTGCTTGGATTTATCATTGGGATTTGGGCCGGGAATTTCGAACAACTCCAACTTATCCCATTGCTGATCATCACGCCTCTCGTGTTTCTGGGCGGGTCATTTTATTCCATCTCAATGCTGCCGCCGATCTGGCAAACCATCACCATGTTCAATCCCGTTGTTTACCTAATTTCGGGCTTCCGTTGGTCGTTTTTTGGCACGGCAGATGTCCCAATTACCCTCAGTCTGTTGGCGATTGGCCTGTTTACCGGCGTTTGCCTCGCGGTGATCGCATGGATTTTCAAAACCGGATGGCGCATACGGCAATGACGTTCCCTTGTTTCCTCCCCACGCGCGGCCTACATGAGGTGACATGAAACGCTGGATCCCTTTCGTCAAATCCGACCCGACTGTTGCTGTCATCCGTCTTCAAGGTGCAATCGCATCCTCCGGGCGTGCGCTGTCTGATCGCGGGCTCGCAGAGAGCATTGAAAAAGCTTTCCGATCCAAACCCAAGGCCGTCGCGCTGGAAATTAGCTCGCCAGGGGGATCGCCGGTGCAATCATCCCTGATCTGCGCCCGTATTCGCAGGTTGGCGGATGAAAAAGACGTACCCGTGTTTGCCTTCGTCGAAGACGTCGCCGCATCTGGCGGGTACTGGTTGGCGACTGCTGCAGACGAAATTTACGTTGATGAAGGGTCGATTGTTGGATCTATCGGCGTCATTTCGTCGGGTTTCGGGTTTGCCGGGACAATGGAAAAAATCGGGGCCGAACGACGTATTTATACAGCCGGAAAATCCAAAAGCATGGCCGATCCGTTCCAGCCCGAAAAACCAGCGGATGTTAAGCGCCTCAAGGGGCTGTTGGATGACATCCATGTCTTGTTCAAGGATCACGTCAGCGCGCGTCGTGCAGGGAAGCTTGCGGATCAGGATTTGTTCACTGGTGATATTTGGGTGGGACAAAAAGGGATTGATGTGGGCTTGGCCGATCATATCGGCCATCTTGTTCCCGTGATGAAAGATCGTTTTGGGGACAAGGTGCGTTTTCGCCGCTTCGGCCAAAAGAAACCACTTCTGGCACGATTTGGCGCACAAATCGTAGATGATGCTTTTGGCGCTGTTGAAGACCGAGCGTCTTATGCAAGGTTTGGCCTGTAGATGATTTTCAAAATTGTGTCATTGTTTTTGGTCGGTATGGGTGTGCTTGCGATGTTTGGAAAGCTCACGATGCCGGGTGCCAAACGCATCGCAGCGGCTAAGTGCCAATCCTGCGGAAAATTCACGTTCGGGAAAACCTGCGACTGCAAGGGACGTAAGTGATGCCAGACTGGCTGATGTTGCCTGCGGGGCCCATAGCAGACTGGACCTATACGATTGTGGGTCTGATGCTGCTGTTGTTGGCGGGTGACAGCCTTGTTAAGGGCGCCGTGAACTTGTCTTTGCGACTCGGTGTTCCTGCGCTGATCGTGTCGCTCACGATCGTGGCGTTTGGCACGTCAGCGCCGGAATTGTTGATTTCTATTCAAGCCATTTGGGACGGTGTGCCGGACCTTGCCCTTGGTAATGTTGTTGGATCAAATACCGCAAATGTGCTGCTGGTTCTGGGCATTCCAGCAATGCTTGCGGTGATGCACACCAGCGCTTGTGATACCCGAATTAGCTACCTTCAAATGCTGGCCGCAACGATCCTGTTTATCGGTTTGGCCTATCGCGGCGTTTTCGACTGGATTGCGGGGCTGATCTTACTGGCTGCGCTGTTTGCCATGCTGATCCACGCCGCGCTGAGCGCAAACCGTCACCGCAAGGCAGGTCAAGAGTGCAGCGAAGACGAAGAACTTGAAGGCGCAGATCCTGATCTTCCTTGGTCCAAGATAATCCTGTTTCTTGGACTGGGCATGATTGGGCTACCACTTGGTGCAAACCTTTTGGTGGATGGCGCATCCAACATCGCAAAAGACTATGGTGTCAGTGACGCAGTGATTGGGTTGACCCTTGTGGCGATAGGGACGTCGCTGCCGGAGCTGGCCACAACCGTAATGGCGGCGCTGCGTAAACAGGCCGATGTGGCCTTGGGCAATGTCATTGGATCCAATATGTTCAATCTGCTCGGCATCATTGGCGTGGCGTCTTTGGTTGGCCCGATCCCTGTGGGCGCGACGTTCTTTGCCTTTGATTTCTGGGTTATGCTGGGCGCCACCGTACTTCTGGTGCCGTTTGTGTTCCTGAAACAGGACCTGACCCGCCTGTGGGGCGCGCTGCTTTCTGTCCTATATGTGTCCTACCTTTTGGTGGTGTTATGATTGGCGCGGCGCTTGTCACTGGGGCAGGAACCCGGCTTGGCCGTGCTATGGCCACCTACCTTGCGACGCGCGGGTTTGCGGTCGCTGTCCACTACAATACCAGCGCAGACGCCGCAAACGCCGTTGTGGCAGACCTCACCCGCGATGGGCACACGGTTGTTTCCATCCAAGCGGATTTGTTGAGCGAAAGTCAGACGCAGACCTTATTGCCCAACGCCGCAAAGATGCTCGGCCTACCAATCACCTGCTTGGTGAACAACGCGTCCATTTTTGAATACGACAATATCGAAACCGCGACCCGCACGACTTGGGATCGACACATGGAAAGCAATCTGCGCGCGCCTTTTGTGCTGACTCAGGCCTTGGCCGCGCAAGCCCCCGACGCAGGACAAGACGGGGTAGGCGAACCGGTTGCCAATGCCTTGGTGGTCAACATGATCGATCAACGCGTGCGCAAACTAACACCTGAGTTTATGACATATACCTTGGCCAAGATGGGCCTTTGGGCGTTCACCCAAACCGCCGCTCAGGCGCTTGCGCCGCGGGTGCGCGTGAATGCTATTGGCCCGGGCCCAACCTTAAAAGGTGCGCGTCAGTCTCAGGCCCATTTCGACGCACAGCGCCAAGCGACGGTTCTTCAACGGGGCGCCAATGCGCAGGACATCACTGCAGCACTTGGATATTTCCTGGATGCGCCGGCAGTTACAGGGCAGCTATTGTGCGTCGACGGTGGCCAACATCTGGCATGGAAGACGCCCGATGTGCTGGGCGTAGAGTAATCTTACACTGAAGCGTCCGGTAAAGTTGTACACCGCTCACGAGTGCGTCACGGAATATTTATATTTTCTTAATGATTTCAATTATTTGGAGAGGAAGAGTATTTTTTTCCAGTGAAAACAACACTCTACGAATGCGCCTAATTTTTAAGCAATCTGATTCCCTCCCCGAAAACTAAGGGAAAATCGGGCATGCCCCAGTTTTGCCCACGAACTTATCCACAAGAATCGTGGGTATGTTTCTACTTGCGGTAGGGTCTTTGCCATTGCAGCGCGGTGAGGGAATCATAGATTAGGTCCATGACCACCAAATTGCCCGACATCCCAACAGGACACGACGTGATCCAAGGCTATCTGCGCACGCTGGATGGCAGCCCCGGCGTGTATCGGATGCTCGATCATCAAGCGCGAGTTCTTTATGTGGGCAAAGCGCGCAATCTGAAAAACCGAGTCAGCAATTACGCGCGCCCGTCCGGGCATTCCGCGCGCATCGCGACGATGATCAGTCACACAACATCTATGATGTTTCTGACAACGAAGACTGAAACCGAAGCGCTTCTGCTCGAACAGAACCTCATCAAACAGCTCAAGCCGAAATACAATGTGCTGCTGCGGGACGACAAGAGTTTTCCCAATATCTTGATTTCGGGGGGGCATGATTTCCCGCGCATCGAAAAACACCGCGGCGCGAAAAAGAAGAAGGGGACCTATTATGGTCCCTTCGCATCAGCAGGTGCGGTCAACCGCACGCTGAACACTTTGCAACGGGCATTCCTGTTGCGAAACTGTAGTGACAGCGAATATGAAACCCGTTCCCGTCCGTGTTTGCAGTATCAAATCAAACGTTGTGCTGCGCCCTGTGTCGGCAAGATCGCGCAGGACGATTACAAACAGTTGGTAAAAGATGCGGAACGGTTCCTGACGGGAAAGTCGACGGAAATGCAGGCCACATTGGCGGCGCGCATGGAGCAAGCGTCCCAAGAGATGGAATTCGAAAAAGCCGCGGCCTTGCGCGACCGGATCAAGGCACTGACCCAAGTCCAAACCGCCCAAGGCATCAACCCACGCGGTGTCACCGAAGCAGATATTATCGCGCTGCATCGCGATGGTGGGCAGGCCTGCGTGCAGGTCTTTTTCATCCGCGCCAACCAAAACTGGGGCAATCGTGATTATTACCCGCGGGTCAGCGGGGATGAAGATGCAAGCGAAGTGATGCAAGCCTTTGTTGGGCAGTTCTACGGCGACCGTGAACCGCCGCGTATGGTGCTGCTATCGCACGG
>CAYOSK010000123.1:0-3416 GCA_964406585.1 uncultured Octadecabacter sp.
ATCATATTGTCTTCATGGCCGACATATCGTCCCCAGCCAAAAGAGCTTGCCGCCTCAATGGCGATACGAGGGGCGTCGCCCAAGGTTGCATCTTGATAGGCATGGGATTGTTGATCGAAAAGCTCCCAGCATGGCAGGGAGACGACGGCGGCGGATATCCCATCGGTTGCCAAGCATTCGGCAGCTTTGACGGCCAAAGTGACTTCCGAGCCAGTCGCAATAAGAGTGATGTCGCGGCTTGCAACGTCGCGCAGGACATATCCACCCTTTGCGGTGAGGTTGTCCTCACTCGGTTCCAATCGCACCTGTGGTACGCCCTGTCGGGAGAAGGCAAAGAGGGACGGCGCAGATGGCCCAACCAATGCGGCCTCATAGGCCTCAGTGGTTTCGATAACATCGGCGGGCCGGAAGACGTTCAGGCCGGGGATTGCGCGTAAGCTAGCCAAATGTTCGATCGGTTGATGTGTTGGGCCGTCTTCGCCGAGGCCAATACTGTCATGAGTCATAACATAGAGCACGCGCGTGCCCATCAGCGCAGATAATCGGATTGCATTGCGCATGTAGTCCGAGAAGACGAGGAAAGTTCCGCCATAGGGAATAAACCCACCATGCAGTGCGAGGCCATTCATCGCGGCGGCCATTGCAAACTCACGAACCCCGTAGTTGATGTAGCGCCCCGTTGACTGTGCTGAAAACGCGGTTTGCGTCGCGGGTGTTTTGGTCAGGTTCGAGCCAGACAAATCGGCCGACCCCCCAATCAGTTCCGGCAATTGATCCGTCAGAATTTCAAGCGCCATTTGACTGGCTTTTCGCGTGGCCACTGAAGTCGGCGCATCCGTCCAACGGTCTTTGGCGGCCTTGGTCGGTGTTGAGAAGGTCTTTGGCAGGCTACCGTTGATCCGGCGGTGGAATTCGCTGTGAATGTCCGTGGCTAAGCTTTCGCTGCGTTTTTCCCAATTTTTGTGAGCCGTTGTCCCGCGTGTCCCAATGTTTCGCCAATCGGCTAAGAGATCATCAGGGGTCTCGAACGGGGCGGCGGGTAGCTCAAGGGCCGCTTTGGCCCCAGCGGCTTCTTCTGTGCCGAGCTTTGAGCCGTGAACGCCAGACGTTCCTGCCTTTGTGGGTGCGCCAAATCCAATCGTTGTTCGGAAAAGGACAATCGATGGGCGCTTAACCTCTTCTCTTGCCGCAGCGAGCGCGTCATCAATCTCTGAATAAGTGTGTCCGCATGCCTCTATTGTATGCCATCCCATGGCTTTAAATTTGGCAGCAGTGTCTTCGGTGAAGGAGAGTTCAGTGCCGCCATCAATTGTAATGCCATTCATGTCGTATAGCACATTGAGATGCCCAAGGCCGAGATGTCCAGCAAGAGAGGCTGCCTCTTGGCCGACTCCCTCCATCAGGCAGCCATCACCTGCGAAAACCCACGTGCGATGATTGCATAGATCTGGTCCAAACTCATCGCGCAGCCGCCGTTCAGCCAGAGCCATTCCAACGGCCGTGGCGAACCCTTGCCCCAAAGGACCGGTCGTCGTCTCGATGCCTAGGGTGTGACCAACTTCGGGATGGCCAGGGGTCTTCGATCCAGCCTGCCTGAATGCTTTGATGTCCTCAAGGTCCACACCTGGAACGCCCGTGAGATATAACAGGGAATAGAGCAGGATTGATGCGTGCCCGTTTGAGAGAACAAGGCGGTCGCGGTCGGGCCAAGTCGGGGTCTGCGCGTCAAACTTAAGATGCTTCGCATACAACACCGTCGCGATATCAGCCATCCCCATGGCAGCACCCGGGTGTCCATGGCCCGCTTGCTCTACAGCATCAATGGCAAGCCCACGCAGACAATGGGCCAATTTTTTTGAAGTGTCTTTTGAGATGTTCATTTGATGAGAAGGTCCTTCTTGTAGATTAGAACGCGGGAGCTTCTGGAACCATTTGCAGTTTGTTCAGGTGTTTCAGCAATGGCTTATTGAATGACCTTGAAACCCGAATAACTTGCGCGAAACCGTTCGTATGCGCCCTCAAATTCCTCTGTAAGATCAGACTGAGGATGGATAACGGCACTTATTTCGGGCGCGGTGATGATGTCGCTCGGATCGCCGTCATTGACTGCGATAAAAGCGAGACGTGCCGCCCCTAAGGCCGCCCCGAATTCCTTTCCTTCAGGAACCTTCAGTGGAATTCCAAGGATTGTTGCCAGCAGTTTCAACCAATACTGTGATGAGCTGCCACCGCCGGTTACGGCCAAGCTCTCAACCTTTGCACCTGTAGACTTTAAAGCTTCAAGTGAGTCTTTTAAGCCAAAACTCACGCCCTCAAGAACCGCACGCGTTAGATCAACACGGTCTGTTGTGGTTGAGAGACCGGAAAGGCCTCCGCGAATATGTGCGTCATTGTGTGGCGTGCGCTCACCTGACAGGTAAGGCAGAAACCCGACACTGCCGGGTGCCTTTAGCTCACGTCCTAAATCATTGGTAAGATCAGCGGGTGATGTCTGGGTAATCCGCGAAAGCCAATTGAGGCTGTCGGTCGCTGAAAGCATGACTCCCATTTGATACCACTTCTCTGGGACGGCGTGACAAAAAGTATGAACAGCCGTTTCCGGGGCAGGTGAAAAGCTGTCGCGGGCGATAAGGACAACCCCGGATGTGCCAAGGGACACAAAACCATCCCCTTCATTTAGGGCACCCATGCCACAGGCAGCCGCGGCATTGTCCCCGGCACCGCCACAGACGACAATATCCCCCTTGAGGCCCCAACGCGTACAAAGTTCGCGACGTAACAGCCCAGCGGGTTCGCTTCCTTCCACAAGGCGTGGCATCTGGGTGTTTGTCATTTCGCCTGCGTTAACAAGATGATCCGACCAAGCGCGCTGACCAACATCAAGCCATGATGTGCCAGAACTGTCTGACATGTCGGCAACGTAGTCGCCGGTCAGATGGTAATTGAGATAGGCCGCAGGGAGCAAGACTTTCGCCACCTTCTCAAACACTTCGGGCTCGTTGTTTTTGACCCAAACCAGCTTTGGGGCCGTGAATCCCGGGAACACGATATTGGCCGAGATATCACGAACCTGCTCCACCTGATCAAGTGCCATGGCTTCGTGTTCGGACCTTGTATCATTCCAAAGAATGCACGGGCGCAGAACTTTACCGGATGTGTCCAACAGCGTTGCGCCGTGCATGTGGCCCGCAACACCGATACCGCGCAATGATCGAAATTCGCTATGCTTTGCGCTGAGTTCACTAAGCGCACTGTCCAGTGCCGTGATCCAATGCGCGGGATCCTGTTCAGACCAACCTGGTGAAGGATTGGAAACGTCATAGTGGCTCTCGGCAGATCCTATTGCTTGCCCTTGTTCATCCACAAGTAGCGCCCGCAACCCAGATGTTCCAAGATCGATCCCGAGGTAGCTCATT
>CAYOSK010000123.1:3516-8066 GCA_964406585.1 uncultured Octadecabacter sp.
GTCCTCACCAGCGATAAGATCGCTCGGTCTTATTCCCAAAGTGACCTCTTGCCCCTCTTCGACATCGAAGCGCTCTTTGTCGAATGCGAGCTCAGTTCCGCCATCTTTCAACGACCATTGATCACCGGATTTGTGAACCATCATGTCCATGAAATTCATTGCAGGTGTTCCGATAAAGCCAGCGACGAAACGTGAAACGGGGCGTTCGTAGATTTCGACGGGAGACCCAACTTGTTCGATCTGGCCATCCTTCATCAGAACGATGCGATCCGCCAAGGTCATGGCTTCCATTTGATCATGGGTGACATAGACCGTTGTCGTGCGCAGCTTTTTGTGAAGACGCGCGATTTCTTCGCGCATGGTGGCACGCAGTTTCGCATCCAGATTGGACAGTGGCTCATCAAACAAAAATACATCTGGCGTTTTGATCATGGCGCGCGCAATTGCGACACGCTGCTGTTGACCGCCAGACAATTCTGTTGGTTTACGCTCTAAATAGGGCTCGAGACCCAAGACGGATGTGACGTCTTTCGTTCGCGCCGCGATTTCGTCTTCAGGCACTTTAATGCGGCGCAAGCCAAAGGCTATGTTATCTTTGATCGTCATATGCGGATAGAGGGCGTAATTTTGAAACACCATGGCAACTCCGCGATCGCGTGGTTCAAGATCGTTTACAATCTTGCCCCCGATTTTTAGTTCCCCGCCAGTGATGTCTTCTAAGCCTGCCATCATCCGTAACATCGTAGATTTCCCGCACCCCGATGGGCCGAGAAAAACGATGAATTCGTGGTCTTGAACATGAAGGTTGAAATCTGGAACGACTTCGACGGCTCCATAGCTTTTACTCATGTTTTGGCAAACGATTTCAGCCATGGTTTATTCTCCTGAACCTGCAATTTTGATTTGCAGCTTGATATCTGTTGGCAGACCTTTGGCCGCGCGCTCAAAAGCTGTAATGCTTTGATCGAAGGCGAAGGTTTCTGAAATGAGAGGCTTTAGATCGACCTTTCCCGAAGCGATAAGCTCTAGTGCGCGATCAAAGACATTCGCATAGCGAAAGACCGTTTCGATTTTGATTTCCCGTGCAATCGCCGCGTTCACGTCAAAGCTGACCGCGTCAGGGGGCATGCCCACCAATACGAGGCACCCGCCGGGGCGTGTGGCACGCACAGCATCATTGATCACGCCGGGAAACCCGCTCGCCTCAAAGACAACATCGGCACCCCATCCAGACGTATGCGTCTCGACCGCCTCGGCCAGGGTGGTTTCCGAAACATTGACGGGGAACACGCCTTCGTATTGTCCTGCAATTTCGAGCTTTTGGGCGCTTACATCGGAAATGATGACTTTACTGCACCCTCCGGCAAGGGCCGCTAAGGCGACCATAATGCCGATTGTTCCGCTGCCCGTGACGACAGCGATATCGCCGGGCGTAATGTTTGCGCGCACAGCGGCCTGCATGCCAATTGCAAACGGTTCGACCATGGCCCCTTCGGCAAAGGAAACGCTCTCTGGAAGCTTGTATGTGAAGGCCGCAGTGTGGACGACTTCAGAGGTCAGGATGCCGTGATTAGGGGGCGTGGCCCAAAAGGTGACGGCTGGATCTACATTGTAAATGCCCAGTTTTGAAGCACGCGAGGTCGGATCGGGAATCCCCGGCTCCATGCAGACGCGATCTCCAACTTTCAGATTCGTGACTGCTTCGCCAACTTCGAGGATTGTGCCGGCGCCTTCGTGCCCAAGAACCATAGGCTCCTTCAATACAAAGTCACCGATACGACCATGGAGGTAGTAGTGGACGTCGCTTCCACAAATGCCAACGGTGTCGATGGCTATCTTCACATCATGCGACCCAACAGATGTCGGCAATGCGATGTCACGGATCGCAAGTTCACCGATCTTTTCTAAAACAAGTGCTTTCATGGTCTTACTTTCTATTGGGTTTTGGGTTTGAAGGCGCGGTTCAAGAAACCACTCAGCAACCCAAGCAAAAGGAGTGGCGGAATACTGAGCAAGACCACGGCGGCGTTCAGGATGCCCCAAGGGACGCTCAAACCCAGTTGCGACATTTCCGAGGCGACGATCGGAAGGGTTTTTGCATCGCTGGTCGTTAACATGAGCGCCAGCATGAATTCGTTCCAAACCAATACGAAGCTAAACGCCAGCGCGCCCAACAAGGATTTCATAGCAACCGGGAGAGCGACGCGCAGGAAGATCGCGTAAGGGCCAAACCCATCAACACGCGCTGCTTCTTCGACTTCCTTTGGGACTTGCTGAAACGCGGGGATCGATAGCCAGATGGTGATCGAAATCGTGATTAAAGAATAGGTGACGATCATCGACAGCTGTGTGTCATAGAGCCCAAGGTTCAGCCAAATCACCATGAAGGGAATGGCCACAGCAACTGGCGGAAGAAACCGTAGCGACAGAACGAAGAACTGGATTTCCGCTGTTATGCGGTTTGGGTGCCTGGCAATTGCATAGGCTGCAGGCAAGCCAAGGACTATGCCCAACCCAACTGCCGAAAGGCAGATGACGATCGAGTTCATGAGAGCGCCGAAGACGGCATCGCGCCCCAAAACGTAAGCCACGTTTTCCAAAGTAGGTGTGAAGAACACCTTCGGGATCGGGGTCAAGAGATCTGCGTTCACTTTGAGTGCGTTCATAAGTGTCCAAATCAGGGGGACAAGTACTGCTGCAGCACAAAAGACGAGGAGGGATTTCCCCAAGAAACGTGCAATCATCGGTTTACCCTCTTCCAAATAATCGTGAACGTCACGATTGTTACAAGCAGCATGATGACTGCGATGCTTGACGCGTATCCAATGTTTCCAGACTCGATAAAGCCTTGGGAAAACGCGTACATATCAAGAGTTTCTGTCGCAATTCCTGGCCCACCACGGGTCATCACATAGATCAGGTCAAACGAACGCAGGGATTCAATCGCCTTCACAAGCGCGAGGCTGATGAGCGGGGCTTTGAGCATTGGGATCGTGACGTAGAGATGGATTTGCCAGCGCTTGGCATTGTCCAGACGCCCCGCCTCAATCGGTTGAGGTGGCAAGGATTCCAGTAATTTCAGGACGATAACGGCAAAGAAGAAACCCCATTGCCAAACGTCGACAAAAGCAACGACCAATAATGCTGAATTGAGATCAGCTAAAAGGTCAATGGGCTGGCCCGTTATCGCACGGTAAGGGTATGTCACAATTCCATAAAGCGGGTGAAACGCGAATTTCCATACGAAAGCTGCGCAGACACGCGGCAAAAGTACCGGAATGAGGAAAATGAGGCAAAACATGTTGCGGGTCTTTGGAGACACTGATTCAAACATCAATACTCCGAGGCCGACGGCAACAATCATTGTAGAAATGACAGTGATGAGTTCCCACTTAACGGAAACCCAAGCGGCATTTGTAAAACGTCTGTCGCCAAGCAGTTTTGCGTAGTTTTCAAAGCCGACGTAGCTAGACGTATCACTAAACAAAGTCCTGTCCGTGAAGGACACGTTGAGCGCGTATATGGTCGGAGTAAGTGCCAAAACCGCCAGCAATGCAATTGTCGGTATCAAGAAAGTATAAGGCAGAGAGCTGCGGCGTTTCATTTTTTATCCTTGAATTTGAAGGACTGCGTCGTCCGTTAACCCCAATTCAGTGCATTAGAATAATCTGGGCAACCCACAAGGTTGCCCAGATCGCACCACGGAAGAGGCTTCCGTAGGGAGGTGGTGCTTACTTAGCTGTCAACTCGACTGCAAACTCTTCCAACTCAGCAAGTGCTTCGTTGATGTCCGTACGCTGACCTGTGATCAACTCTTCCAAAATGATGCCCCAGCGGTTGCCAAGATCAGGCCACTGTTCGTTCTGCCAGAAATTCACACGCGTGAATTCGGACGTTGCTTCCAAAGCAGCAGGAAGTGCCTCCCCAAACGCTTCGGAAAATTCTGGGCTGTTGAAGACGCTGACGCGGTTGAGCTGGCCAGACTGGCCCGCTGCGAGACGACGCAATTCGTTTTCTTTGGACGTTGCCCACGCAACCCACAAACCAGCGCAATCAAGAGCTTCTGCTGTCTTGTTGGCTTTTGTACCAACTGCAAAGCCGTGAGCATAGCCGCCGCCTGTCAATGGTGTTGGCGGCGTACCGAAAGCAACAAGATCAGAAACGTTCGAGTTGTCAGGGTTCAAAGACATCCCACCAAGTGGAGCTGATTCAACAATTAGGCCAACTTGACCGGAGTTGAATGCGCCCGTTGACTCGTCCCAGCTACCCGTACGCGTGCCTGGAGGAGAGTATTCAAACAGCTTCAGGTAAGTTTCAGTAGCCTTAACCGCCGCGTCGCTGTTGAAAGCCGGTACGCCAGCATCGTCAAACCATTCACCGCCGAAACCACGGAAGTAGGTCATCCAACGCCAAACGTTTGCGCCAGAACCGCGCTGACCACGCAATGCGAAGCCGTAAATACCATTTTCTGGGTCGTGGATTGCTTCAACAACTTCCAACAACTCTTCAAGTGTCTTTGGCGGCTCTACACCAGCAGCTTCGAACACGTC
>CAYOSK010000124.1:0-8048 GCA_964406585.1 uncultured Octadecabacter sp.
TGTACCGTGGTTCCGATCACCAGTGCTTTAAGGACGTTCTCGTTGTGAAGGGTAAAGAAAACCCAACATCCGAGTTTGACCTTCTTGAAATCGTTGAAGTTACACCAGTTGATCAGGTCACATACTCTCCTGATCACCCACAAATGGGCGGTGCAGACGCTTCCCTTGGTGAGTGCAACAACGGCGCATAAGCGCATACCATTTGGGCGGCCCAAACCGGGCCGCCCTTTTCCTGCTGCGACTTTCAATACTTGAAACCATCTGGCGCCATTCCTTGATCAAGGACCGGCGATCAGTTGATCTATATCCAACGATCAGAGGCACATCCGCAATGGACCAGATCATCGTTCAAATTCTCAACGGTCTAGACAAGGGCTCCGCTTATGCGTTGATCGCCCTTGGCTTGACCCTCATTTTCGGCACACTTGGCGTCGTCAACTTCGCGCATGGCGCGTTGTTTATGCTCGGTGCCTTCTGTGCTGTGATCTTGTCACGCATCCTGTCGGCTTCTCACAAAGTGGTCGATCCGGAGCGCACGGATTTTCTTGGCAATCCGCTTCAGGTGGATGTGTTCTACGTTCAGGATTGGTTCGGTGAAGCCGCGGGTGCTGCCATCATGGACTGGGCCGTTCCGCTGGCGATCCTATTTTCCATTCCGGCGATGATCGCGGTTGGTTTCATCATGGAACGTGGATTAATCAAACACTTTTACAAACGTCCCCATGCGGATCAGATCCTTGTGACGTTCGGCTTGGCCATCGTTTTGGGCGAAGTGATCAAATACTACTTTGGCGCCAACCCAATCCAAACCCCCTCCCCCGAGGCATTGTCTGGGCGCGTAGATTTTGGGGTGTGGCTTGGGTATGGCCCTAACGCCGTCGTCTATCCGATGTGGCGGCTCGTGTACTTCTTCTTCTCTGCGTTGATTATCGCAGGTGTGTTTGCCTTCTTGCAGTTCACCACCTTTGGGATGGTTGTTCGTGCGGGTATGGCAGATCGTGAAACTGTGGGCTTGCTTGGCATCGACATCGACAAACGGTTTACGTTCATGTTCGGCCTTGCCGCAGCGGTGGCTGGTGTTGCGGGCGTGATGTATGCGCCGATCGTATCGCCCACCTATACAATGGGCATGGACTGGCTGGTGCTGTCGTTCGTCGTGGTGGTTGTTGGCGGCATGGGGTCTTTGCCCGGTGCTGTCGCCGCCGGATTTCTTTTGGGCATCATCGAAAGCTTTGCGTCGCTTCCTGCGGTGGTCGAAGTCTTGCCCGGCATCAACCAAATTATCATCTACCTTGTAGCCATCGTCATTTTGCTGACCCGCCCTCGTGGCCTCATGGGTCGCAAAGGCGTGATGGAGGACTAATCAATGACCGATCAAACAACACAAACTCCCGTCGCGGCACGAACCCGCACGTCAAACGGTGGCCTTTTGGGCTTGGACAAGAAGGACACAACACTGTTGCTCGTGGTCTTCGCGCTGGTGGTCCTTGCTCCCTTCATCCTGAACCCCTTCCCCGAAGGCTCTGCCATGGCGCAGTTCAACGCGGGCTACCCGGATTTGATGCAGCGGTTCGTGATTTTTGGTATCTTTGCCATCGGATTTAACATCCTGTTCGGCCTGACGGGTTACCTCAGCTTTGGGCACGCAGCGTTCTTGGGTGTGGGGTCTTATGCGGCCATGTGGTCCATGAAATTGTTCACCCTAAACGTTATTCCGGGCATTTTCTTTGCGATAATCGTGGCGGGTATGTTTGCGGCGGCTGTCGGTTTCGTTTCTTTGCGCCGCTCTGGTATCTACTTTTCGATCCTGACTTTGGCGTTCGCGCAGATGTCTTATGCCTTGGCGTACTCAGTTCTTACGCCCTTGACGGGTGGTGAAACGGGGCTTCAGATCAAGAACACGGACACACCGCTTTTATCAAACGTTGCAGAAGGCGAAATCGGGCGCGCTAATCTTTTCGGCGCTCAGATGGGGACGTCCTATGAAATGGCCGTGGGCAACTGGTTGTTCACGTTTAACCTCGGGTATTATATCGCCGCCCTTTTCATGCTGATCGCGTTCTATTTGTCGATCCGCATTTTCCGGTCCCCGTTTGGTATGATGCTGCGGGCTGTGAAATCCAACCAACAGCGAATGAACTACACGGGTCTTACCCCAAAAACCTATACCCTTTACGCCTTTATCATCTCAGGCATGTATGCGGGTTTAGCCGGTGGATTGATGGTTGCGATGGACACCCAAGTGGGGCCAGAGCGCATGTTCTGGACAGCATCCGGTGAGGTTGTGATCATGACCATCTTGGGCGGCGCTGGTACTTTGATTGGTCCGGTACTGGGTGCAGGCTCAATCAAATACATGGAAAATATTCTTTCCAAGATCAACAAAGACGTCCTGCACCAATGGTTTGCCTTCCTGCCAGACGGACTGGAAGATGCTATGGTTGTGTTCGCTGACATTTTTGTTGGCAAGCAGTGGCACTTTACCTTGGGCATTGTGTTCATGTTGGTCGTGATTTTCTTGCCCGGTGGGCTGGTCGAAGGCGCGCAGCGCATCATGGCTAAATTCCGCCGCAACACATCTGCAGATGCGTCCGACGCATCCAGCAAGTCCGCAGAATAAGGAGCCTGAACAATGGCAATTCTTTCAGTCAAAGGCGTCAACAAACGTTTCGGTGGGCTTCAAGCGCTTGGGGATGTGAACCTTGATGTGGTGGAAAATACCTGCCACGCGATCATCGGCCCCAACGGTGCGGGTAAATCTACCCTTCTCAATGTGCTGGTAGGCAAATTGATCCCGGATTCAGGTTCAGTCGTGTTTGACGGCCAATCCGTTCTGGGGCGCAAACCCCATGAAATCAACCAGATGGGCATTAGCCGCGTGTTTCAGACACCCGAAATCTTCGCAGATTTGACGGTTATTGAAAACATGTTGATCCCCTGTTTTGCAAAACGCGATGGCGCATTTCGTTTGCATGCGATCGAAAGCGTACGTCGCGAACGAAGCATGATCGAAAAAGCAGAAGAAATGTTGGACGAAGTCAACATGCTCGACAAACGCGAGATGCAAGCATCCGCTATGTCGCGCGGTGACAAACGCCGCCTAGAAATGGCGATGTGCCTTGTGCAGGAACCGCGCCTGTTGTTGTTGGATGAACCAACGGCAGGCATGGCCCGCGCAGATACCGAAAACACGATCGAACTGCTGAAAACAATCCGCGATGATCGAGGGATCACGATGGCGATTATCGAACACGATATGAATGTTGTCTTTTCTCTCGCAGAGCGGATCACCGTTTTGGCGCAAGGCACACCGTTGGTCGAAGACACGCCTGACAACATCAAAGGCCACCCCAAAGTGCGCGAAGCCTATTTGGGTGAAGCGCAGGTCTAGGGCCAGAATTCTGAGCGATATTCTGCACGCAAAGTCAACCAAAGGCTTTGGCCCCCTCTTCAAAGGACAAGACACATGACACACGTTGAAGAACTTCGCCCCGAGGGCGCATTCGACAAAAACCGCAACATGGCGGCCACCAGCTCCAAATTCCTGTCCGTCTGGAACATGGAAGCCTACTACGGCGAAAGCTACATCGTGCAAGGCGTCAGCTTTGACATTCACGAAGGCGAAATCCTTGCGCTGTTAGGGCGCAACGGGGCTGGCAAAACATCGACCCTGCGTGCCTTGGCCCGTATGGACGACCCGCAGCTGAACAATGGTGAAATCTGGCTGGACCACCAAGCCGTCCACGAGATGAAATCTTGGCAAGCATCTCAAGCTGGGATTCAACTGGTTCCAGAAGACCGAAGCATCATTCCCGGTCTAACCGTGGAAGAAAACCTTAAGCTGGCCCAAATCGCGCCGCCCAAAGGCTGGTCGATTGAACGGGTTTATGAATTGTTCCCCCGTCTGAAAGAACGCCGCACCCAAGAAGGTGTCACATTGTCAGGTGGTGAACAGCAGATGCTATCCATTGCGCGCGCGCTGTGTCGCGACATCAAAGTTCTGCTTTTGGATGAACCCTACGAAGGGCTCGCCCCCGTGATCGTGCAAGAAATCGCCAAAACACTGGAACTGATCCGTGATCAGGGCATCACAACCATTATCGTGGAACAGAACGCTGTCGCTGCATTGAAACTGGCGGATCGTGCTGTGATCTTGGACATCGGCAAGGTTGTCTATGATGGGTCCGCGCAGGCGGTCCTTGAAGACGAGGCCCTGCGCGCCAAATATCTCGCGATTTGAGGTTTAGAAACACGGCGCAGCCCCTCTTTAAAGGTGCTGTGCAACGGCCAGCAGATCGCTAACATGATCATTCGATTCATTCCCAAGAACGAGGGACCCAATGTCCAAGACCTATCCCCCCACCGCAGACTTTGCCAAAACGGCACATGCAGATGCTGATACCTACGCAAAAATGTATGCGCATTCGATGGAGGATCCCGAAGGGTTCTGGGGCGAACACGGCAAGCGCATTGATTGGATCAAGCCTTATACGAAGGTAAAGAACACATCCTTTGCACCGGGCAACGTAGACATCAAATGGTTCGAAGACGGCACGTTGAACGTTTCTGCCAACTGCGTTGATCGTCATGTAGAAACACGTGGGGATCAGACGGCCATCATCTGGGAACCCGATGACCCGGCAACCACCCAAGCCCAGCACATCACGTACCGCGAACTGCAAGGGCACGTCTGCCGGATGGCAAACATCCTGCAAGACCTTGGGGTCGGCCGCGGTGATCGTGTTGTCCTATATCTTCCGATGATCCCCGAAGCCGCCTATGCCATGCTGGCCTGCACCCGCATTGGCGCGGTTCATTCCATTGTTTTTGCAGGGTTTTCCCCTGATGCCCTTGGTGCGCGGATCAACGGATGTGACGCAAAGCTGGTGATTACAGCCGATCACGCACCACGCGGCGGGCGGGCGACACCGCTGAAATCCAACTGCGATGCAGCGCTTCTGCACTGTAAAGACAGCGTCAAGTGCCTTGTGGTGAAACGCACCGGCGGCCAGACTACTTGGACAGATCGGGACTATGACTACAACGAAATGGTGTTGGAAGCAGACGATCACCAAAAGCCCGAGGAAATGAACGCCGAAGACCCGCTGTTCATCCTGTATACGTCAGGGTCAACCGGCCAGCCCAAAGGCGTTGTTCACACGACGGGCGGCTATTTGGTCTATGCCGCAATGACCCATCAGTATTCGTTTGATTATCACGACGGGGATATCTTTTGGTGCACCGCCGATGTCGGCTGGGTCACCGGACACAGCTATATCGTCTATGGTCCTCTCGCCAATGGGGCGACAACGATCATGTTCGAAGGCGTGCCCACCTACCCCGATGCTGGACGTTTCTGGGAAGTCTGCGCCAAACATAGCGTCAACCAATTCTATACAGCCCCAACGGCCATTCGCGCACTGATGGGCGCAGGTAATGATTGGGTTGAAAAGCACGATTTATCATCGCTGAAATTGCTTGGGTCTGTCGGCGAACCGATCAATCCCGAAGCATGGAATTGGTACTATGATATTGTCGGCAAAGGGAATTGCCCAATCGTTGATACGTTCTGGCAAACTGAAACGGGCGGGCACATGTTGACCCCCCTGCCCGGTGCGACCACGTTGAAACCGGGCGCTGCGCAGGCGCCGTTTTTCGGGGTGAAACCCGTCGTACTTGACCCTCAATCAGGTGAAGAAATTCACGGCAATGACGTAGACGGCGTGCTGTGCATTGGCGACAGCTGGCCCGGACAGATGCGCACGGTGTACGGTGATCACGAACGGTTCGAAAAAACCTACTTCGGCGATTACGCAGGCTACTACTTCTCTGGTGATGGCTGCAAACGCGATGCTGACGGCGACTATTGGGTCACAGGCCGCGTGGATGACGTGATTAACGTCTCTGGCCATCGCATGGGAACAGCCGAGGTGGAATCGGCCCTCGTGGCCCACGCCAAAGTCGCTGAGGCGGCCGTGGTTGGATACCCCCACGACATCAAAGGACAAGGCATCTACGCCTATGTCACCTTGATGAATGGCGAAGAACCCAGCGATGAATTGCGCAAAGAACTCGAAGTTTGGGTGCGCACCGAAATTGGCCCAATCGCAAAACCGGATTTGATCCAATGGGCACCGGGCTTGCCAAAAACCCGGTCCGGTAAGATCATGCGCCGGATTCTGCGCAAAATCGCCGAAGATGATTTTGGTGCATTGGGCGACACGTCAACCCTCGCCGATCCGTCTGTCGTAGACGATTTGATCGCCAATCGGATGAACAAGCCGGCGGAGTGATCCGTTTCGCCAGTTTCATACGAGCGGGGAACGCCGCGCTGCGGGAGGGCAGCGCGGCGTTTTGATTTCGATTGTTGGCTTTACGGTTTCTTAAACTCTGGTTTGTAAACAAGATGGCGGTGGGGGCTCCGTTGTAAGACAGGAGTTCAAAGTGGACATTCACAATAACGCAACACAAACCGGCGCTGCGACCGGACCAATGACACAAGCAGCTCCGCCGCCGGCCGCCATAGATGGGCGTGCAACCGCGGACGCTGCCGCGCTGGCCAAAGATGCAACACCAGACGTGCCATTGCCGGTCCCGGCCAGCCCGTCGCAGACAGGGCTCATTAGTAAGGCGTCCATCGCGACCAAAGACGAGGCTTCCAAACCCTCTGTGGTTGGACTGTCGTCCGCCGAAAGGATGCTCAAACCCTATGGCATAAACATGCTGCCCGAGAAACAAGATCGCACAGAACGGATCATCACCCCGGAAACCGAATAATCCGCACCGACCACTTGGCCGAACATAACGCTAGGTCATTTTACATCATGCCGCCGCTTCCCCCCCTCGCCACCTTGGTGTAGGACGTTGTCACCATGCGCGTTGAACACGCGTGCCAATGATCAATGACAGGCAACAGGCCGAGGGAACAATGACCAAAAAGACGCCCCACGATTCCGACGTCAACTTTATTCAGGCACTGGCTGAACTGCTCCGCGAAAATGACCTAACCGAGCTTCAGGTCAAACGCGACTACGGCGAAAACGACAGTCTCAACGTGCGTGTTAGCCGTCAGCAGCCTGCGCAACAGGTCGTAAGCCAAATCGCCGCCGCCCCTGCCGCCGTTACCCCAACTGCGATGACCGCCCCTGCTGCGTCGCAAGCTGCGGATCAATCAGAAGATCCCGCCAACCTGCCTGGGGCCGTCACGTCGCCCATGGTCGGCACAGTCTACATGGCGCCAGAACCAGATGCGCCCGCCTTCGTAAAGGTCGGTGATCAGGTTTCAGAAGGTGATACGTTGCTCATCATCGAAGCCATGAAAACCATGAACCATATTCCCGCGCCGAAATCCGGAACAGTCAAACGCATCGTTGTCAGCGATGGATCCCCCGTCGAATTCGGCGCGCCGCTGATGATCGTCGAATAGACGCGGAGATCAAAATGGCCATGTTTGACAAAATCCTCATCGCGAACCGCGGTGAAATCGCCCTTCGTGTCATTCGCGCGTGCCGCGAAATGGGCATCGGGTCTGTTGCGGTACATTCCACTGCTGACGCCGATGCAATGCATGTTCGCATGGCGGATGAATCCGTCTGCATCGGGCCGCCTGCATCCCCACAAAGTTACCTCAGCTTTCCGGCGATCATTTCGGCCTGTGAAATCACTGGCGCGCAGGCCATTCATCCGGGTTATGGGTTTCTGTCCGAGAACGCGCAGTTCGTACAAATCGTTGAAGATCATGGACTTACGTTCATCGGCCCGACCGCGGACCATATCCGGACGATGGGCGATAAGATCACAGCAAAGGACACGATGAAGGCCCTTGGCGTTCCTTGCGTTCCGGGGTCAGATGGGGGTGTCGATACGCTCGACGAGGCGCTGAAAATCGGCGAAGATTTCGGCTATCCCGTCATCATCAAAGCCACAGCCGGTGGCGGTGGGCGTGGGATGAAACTTGCGAAGTCCGCAGATGAGCTGGAAACAGCATTCCGCACCGCCCGTGCCGAAGGCAAATCCGCCTTTGGCAACGATGAGGTCTATATCGAGAA
>CAYOSK010000125.1:0-7909 GCA_964406585.1 uncultured Octadecabacter sp.
AATACTGATCGGCGGCGAAGACTGCCACCCCGCCACCAACGGTGCGCACACAGGCGACATTTCTGCCGCCATGCTACTGGATTGCGGCGCGACCCACGTGATTACCGGCCATTCTGAACGACGCACGGATCATGCAGAATCTGACGAACAGATCGCGGCCAAAACCCGCGCAGGCTGGGCGAGCGGTCTTCACGTGATTATTTGCATCGGCGAAAGCGAGGCACAGTATCGCGCCGGTGAAACGCTCGCCGTGCTCAAATCGCAAATGGACCTGTCCATCCCGGACGGTGCAACGGCACAAACGGCCACCGTAGCCTACGAACCGATCTGGGCGATTGGCACAGGCTTGACCCCAACGCCTCAGGAAATTGCGGATGTTCATGCGGCACTGCGCGCTCATCTCTGCGCGCGGTTCGGCGAAGATGGTGGGTCCATGCGTTTGCTCTATGGCGGCTCTGTCAAAGCCTCAAATGCGACCGACATTTTCGCGCTTGCGAACGTAGATGGCGCGTTGGTTGGGGGGGCCTCGCTAAAGGCCGCCGATTTCTCACCCATTATCACGGCGCTGGAACAAAGCACTTAACGATCAGCGTCTTTGCTTCCTTCAAACTCCCGCCGGAGGCATCGCTGACATCAAAAGGCGGCGCATCGAAAACGACGCGCCGCCGTTGCAACTGTTTGCGAGAAACGCACGAGTCGCGCGTCCCCTCCCCACCTAGTTTGTAATGATCTCTGGTCCCATGTACGCGGTCGGCAGCATGGTCGACAGCCATGGGATATAGGTCACCATGATCAAGAACACGAACAGCACCGCAAGAAACGGCAACGCCGCCTTTACGACCCGCATCATCGACATGTTCGCCACACCCGACGTCACGAACAGGTTCAGACCAACAGGCGGTGTAATCATCCCGATTTCCATGTTCACAACCATAATGATGCCCAGATGAATCGGATCAATCCCAAGCTGGATCGCAATCGGGAACACCAAAGGCGCAACGATAACAATCAACCCCGACGGTTCCATGAACTGACCACCAATCAACAAGATGACGTTGACGATGATTAAGAACGTCACTGGGCCAAGCCCCGCAGCAAGCATGGCTTCCGTGATATGTTGCGGGATCTGCTCATCCGTCAGAACGTGTTTCAGGATCAACGCATTGGCGATGATGAACATCAACATGATGGTCAACTTACCCGCCTCTAACAGCGTCGCCTTTGTGTCACGATGGAAAAATGCCGGAATAGCAAACACAACGTTTTCGACATTCGCGCGCAACAGATTGCGCCCGCCCACGAGCATTGATTGGCCGAACCCGCCGCCTGCCACCTGCAAACGCTGCGCACCGCGCACCAATGAAAACGTGAACACAGCTGGCGGAAGAAGCAGAACAAACACCGCGCCAAGGCTTTGAATGATCACGAACAACGCCGTCGCGTCCGACGTTAGCACAGAAAAGATCGCATAGAGCGTCGGAAGAACGCCAAAAATGCCAACCGCAATCATCGCCAGCAACATTCCTGATCCCGCAGGCACGGCCTTGGACATCAACAACCCAAGCACAAAGGCGATCACAAAGAACGCCCCTGTCGCCGCAACCGCGATCCACATTGGCTGATCCATCATGAAACACCCGATGACGTACAACAGGAACGTCACCAAGGTGAACCCCCATACCCGCAACCCCAGCAGGCCAAGATCGGCCTCAGTTTCGGGCAACCAATTGCGCCCTTTTAATGGCCCCATGTCACGATAGATGAAAATCGAAACGATAAAGGCGTAGATGGATGCAATGGCCGCAGCTTCGGTCGGGGTGAACACGCCGCCATAAATGCCGCCCAGAATAACAACCATCAGGAACAATCCCCAAGATGCATCCAGGATTGACGAAAACACCTGTTCAAATCCCTGCCATTCGCCTTTGGGTAGGTTTTTGATGCGGGCGATCACATAGATGGTCACCATCAACATGATGCCAGCCAACAAGCCCGGAATAACCCCAGCCAGGAACATCCGACCAACGGAAACGTCCGTCGCAGAGGCATACACCACCATCACGATAGACGGAGGGATCAAAATGCCCAAAGTGCCAGCATTACAGATCACACCGGCGGCGAAATCCTTTGAATACCCAGACTTCACCATACCCGCGATCACAATGGACCCCACGGCGACCACGGTTGCAGGTGACGACCCCGACAATGCGGCAAACAACATGCAGGCCAAGACCCCTGCAATCGCAAGGCCACCGCGCACGTGACCAATAACCGCGATCGCGAACTCAATGATCCGGCGCGCCACCCCGCCAGTCGACATAAACGAAGACGCCAGAATGAAGAACGGAATGGCCAAAAGCGTGTAGTGACCGGCCATCGCCTGATACAGAGATTGTGCAATCGACGCGAGGGAACTGTCAGAAAACACCAGTAAAAATAGGGTCGAAGACAGCCCGAGCGCGACCGCAATTGGCACACCGATAGACAGCAAGGCAATCACCATGCCGAAAAGAATTGCGACGTCCATTGTCTTAAGTCTCCTTTGACAGGTTTTCACCCGCCTCTTCCACTGCGTCTTCGGCCTCATGGCTGACGATCAGCGTATCAATTTCTCCGCGCAAAATGCGCACCAATGCCTGAACAAGGCGGTACAACATCAACCCAATCGCAAAGGGCAACATCGCATAAGGAATAAAGCGCGGCAGTTTTTCGTAGGGCTCGCCCACATTGAACGTGTTCTCAAGCCACGTCTGCGCAAACGGAATCGGTATTTGCTCGGTTTCGTACCAGCCTTGATCACGGCTGTTGGCGAACCCGGTTGGGAACCAACGCCCCGTCGTGGCGTCCAACCCCGCAAACGGTGCCCAATAGTCCCACGCACCCTTCAGCAACAAAGCTGCGTAGATAATGCACATGAGTGTCGCGATCACGCCAAGCCGCTTTCGCGTTGGTTTGCTGACCAGATTAAGCAGAGCGTCCACTCCAAGGTGACTAACCACCTTAAACCCGTAGGAAATGCCAAACAGCACCAGCCACGCAAACAACACGAGCGTCAGCTCAAGCCCCCAAATCAGTTGGCTGTTAAAACCGTACCGCATCACAACATTCACAAATGTCACAAGTGTCATAAGACCCAACAGCAGCGCGATGACCGTTTCTTCAATGTTATGAACAATTTCGCCAAGTTTTCCCTTGGGCTTAAACGCACCAGACATGGTGTTCCCCTTCGCTAGATCAGATCGGCCGCAGATGCGGCCGATCTTTTTCGTATTGGGATGGTGGGTGGGGCGCCTTGTGGGCGGGCGTTTACGCCCGACCCAACAGCGTCACCCGACATCACATTAAAGGGACGCGTTGATCGCCTGCGCTGCATCGATGTTGTCTTGGCCAACATCATCTACGAACTGATCCCAAACAGGCTTCATGGTTTCAACCCATGCCGCGCGTTGCTCATCGCTCAGCTCAAGAATGCTGCCACCTGCGTCAATAATTGACTGCTTGGCAGATTCGTTAACGGCAAAGGCTTCTGCGTTCCGCGTTGTCGTCACCTCGTCCAAAATAGTCATGAACTGATCACGTGTGTCCGCATCAAGGCTGTCCAGAAAATCAACAGACGTCACGACCAAATAGTCGATGATACCGTGGTTTGTTTCTGTCACGCCGTCCTGAACTTCGAAAAACTTTTGGCCCCAGATGTTGGACCATGTGTTCTCTTGGCCATCCACAACGCCGGTCTGCAGCGCGCCATAGACTTCGGAAAACGCCATTGGCTGCGGGGACGCACCCATTGCTTCCATCTGCGCGACCAGCACGTCGGAATTCTGAACGCGGAATTTCAGACCATCAGCGTCCGTTGGCAGGCCCAGTGGAACGTTTGCAGACATCTGCTTCATGCCATTGTGCCAATACGCCAGCCCCTGAAGACCACGGCGCTGCATGGAATCAAGCATCGCTTGGCCAGTGTCGGATGCTTGGAACGCGTCGACGGCTTCGATGTTTGTGAACATGAACGGCAGATCAAAGATGCGGAACTGACGTGTAAAGGCTTCGAACTTGGACAAAGACGGCGCCGCCAACTGAACATCGCCCTGAAGCATGGCTTCAAGAACCTGATCATCGTTATACAAAGACGACTGCGGGAAGACTTCCATGCACATCGTACCGTTCATTTCAGCATTCACACGCTCTTGAAGCAATGTTGCCGCAATGCCCTTTGGGTGGCGGTCTGTATTCGTAACGTGGCTGAATTTTACTACGATTTCGCCATCATCACAGCCTTCGTGACCATCGGCCATTGCTGCGCCTGCTGACAGAGTCAAAGCCGCGATTGACGCAGCATTCATGAGAAACTTCATCGGTTTCCTCCCTAGGAATTGGAATCGGCCCACCCCTCCCGGATGAACCACCCTGTCACTAAAGGCGAAATTTCGCCCACCCCCAAGCAGATCGCACAAATTGATCTAAGCAATTGAAATAAAGTAATATTAATTACAGATCGAAATCTACACCCAGTCGCATCGCGGATTCTCACACGACTGTTACCGCAAACTGTGCGGATTTCCACACAGATTAACTGCGATACAATTCCGCTTTGATCCCGTGTCGCGCCAGTTTGTCGTAAAACGTCTTGCGTGGCAGTTTTAAGGCCCGGGCGGCTTCCCCCGAGCGACCGCCAACAGCCTGCAACGCTTCTATCAGCAATGATCGTTCCACTTGCGCCAGTTGCTCGCCCAATCCCAACCCGCTGCCTTGCAGCGGCGCGCGCGCCTCACCGGCGTCAGAAATTCGCAATGCGAACCGCATCGCCGCATTCATCAGCCCCCGTGCATTGCCGGGCCAGTCTTGCGTCATCAATCCGGCGATCACATCAGGGGTAATGTCGGGTTCGGACAGGTTTGCCTGTTCGCAAGCCTGCGCGACGTAATGACGAAACAAAACAGGAATGTCCTCGGGGCGTTCCCTCAATGACGGCACATGGACCCGCAATAAATCAAGACGGTAGAACAAATCGGTACTGAACCGCCCCTGCGCCACGTCATCTTCAATGTCTTGGGACGTTCCTGACAACACGCGGACTGCATTTCCGCCTTCTAAGGCTTCGAGCAAGGCAAATTGCACCGGCGGAGCGAGCGCCGTGACTTCGTCTAAATACAACGTCCCTGCCTCAGCTTCGCCAAACGCATCCGCAAGCGCATCTGCCGACAATTGGGCCGCAGGACGTTTGACAAACGGCCGGCTTGCGGCACCGGACAAAAGATGAATGATCTCTGCGATTTTTGGTGTTCCAGTGCCCGGTTCGCCCGTGATCAAAACCTCAGCGCCAGCGCGTGCAACCGTGCGCACCCGCGCGCGCAATTCATCCGACAGACTTGAAACCCCAACCAACATGCGCGCCGCTGCATCACCGCGATCAAGTTCCAATTTCAAACGCCGGTTTTCCATGACCAGCGCACGCGCCTGAAGCGCCTTTTCAACAACCGCAAGCAAATCCTTGGCGCTGCACGGTTTTTCTAGAAACCCGTAAGCCCCCTCAGACATTGCTTTGACGGCCATCGGAATATCACCTTCGCCGGTCAGAAGGATCACAGGCAAATCCGGATCGACACGCCGGACGTGGTCCAACAAATGAAATCCATCCCGCCCCGGCATACGAATGTCTGTCACGATGACGCCATCAAAGGTCGGATCAATGTGGTCCTTGGCTTCGATAAAGGATCCCGCGCGCACGGGCACAAGATCTGCCAATTCAACCGATTGACCTAAGGCTTCGCGCACGTCGCGTTCATCATCTACAATCATGACATGACGGCTCATGCGGCGACCTCCTCTCGGGGGGCGCTGGCATCCAATGTCACAGTGAACACCGCCCCTCCCGCAGGGTGGTTGCGCCCACGGATCACGCCCCCAAAACTTTGGACAAGGCCATAAGAAATAGATAACCCAAGCCCCATGCCATCCTGACTGACCTGTTTGGTCGAATAGAATGGATCAAAAATTCGATCGGGTTCATCTAGCCCCGGACCAGTATCGCGCACCCGTAGCTCCACGCGTGCTTCGACGCGTTCGGCATCAATTTCGATACGCTGCGCAAACGATTGGCCCTCCATTGCGTCCATCGCGTTACTGACAAGGTTCAAAACGACCTGTTGCAAGCGCACTTCACCTCCACGCACCATCATCGCACTGTCAGGCGCCTGCCAAACAATGTCGACACCGCTGGACTTCGCACGAACCTGCGTGATTTCAAGCACCGCCGTGATGACCGCAGACAGATCAACATCTGTTAAGCCTTCGCTTTCTTGTTTCGCAAACGCGCGCAGATTGCGGATGATGCGCCCCATGCGCCGCGCAAGTTCCGCGATCCGCCCAAGGTTCTGCCCCGCCACGTCCGCCTTACCGCGCTCCAAGAACGCCTCGGCGTTTTCGGCGTAGCTGCGGATCGCCATGAGAGGTTGGTTCAGTTCGTGACTGATCCCCGCTGACATTTGCCCAAGCGCGCTGAGCTTTCCAGCCTGAACCAAATCGCTTTGCGCCTTTTTAAGCTGCGCTTCGGCCTGAGTGCGTTCACTGACCTCTCGGCGCAGTTCGATGTTTGTATCTGACAATTCAGCCGTGCGGGCCCGCACGGCGTCTTCAAGTCGTGCGTTGGCCTGTGCCAATGTTCGGCGCCGTTCTGTTGCCAGAAACAACATCGCACCAAAGGCCAAACAGATCGCCGCCGCAACGCCAGCCTGCAAACGCGCCAACAATTGCGCCGGGGCCACATCAAGCAAGGCTTCGCCTGTCATTTGAATAACAGGCAACGGCAAGGACAAATGCAGCGCCGTTTGCGGCACATATTTCTGCCCTTCAACGGACCACAACGCATGACCGCGCACATCTGACACCTGGTGCGTCATGAACGGCTGTAAGGTCTCAGAGGCATATTCAGCCGTCGGCGCACGCACCAACGCCTGTGGTTGACGCGCCATGTAGATCAATTCTGACCGGTTAGAGATAAAAGTGACCCCAAGATCGTCCGTAAAAAAAACTGTCGGGCGTGCGCCGCGCCACACCGCTTCGACCGCATCAATATGCACAACCACAATAACAGCGCCTTGAACTGGCCCCTCAGGCGAAAAAACCGGGGCGGCAAAAAGGAATGTGCGCTGTCCGTAGCGATCGTGGACAAGATGATAAATGCCAATCGCCCCATCCATCGCACGCTCAAAATAGGGCGATGCAGCGTGATCTTCGGCTTGCATGCCTGATGCGGATGCCAATTCACGGCCCACGCCGGACACCACAAGAATATCCAAGCTGCCAGTCTTGTCCGCCGTACGACGCAACAGTTCTGCCGTGCCTTGCCCTTCACCGATTACGGTTTGGGCAACCACGGGGTGATCTGCCATCAGCACAGCCAATTCGCGATACCGTTCCAATTCGCCCGTTAATCTGTCCGATGCCAGGGCCAGATCCGATTTCCCGCGTTGTTCGAGCTGGTCCAAAGCCGACATATACCCGACCCAGCCAACAGCCGCAGACAGGCCAGCAACCACCAACAAAAAGGCGACAACAGCAATGATCCTTGTTTGAAGGGCGTTCAACATGGCCCCAAACTAAATCCACGGGCTTGCAATGGCCAGCATGCATTGCCATCACGTAGAGATGAAACGGTTGTCCCAATCCCCGACAGACCCCGAGTTTGTCCAAGACCCCTACCCGTTCTATGATCAGGCGCGTGGTTCTGGGGATTTGTTTTATTGGGAAGAGTACAGTGCCATCTGCGCGGTCAGCCACACCGCTGTCGCCACCTGCTTGAAAGACAAACGACTTGGCCGCGAAATTCCGTCAGAATTTGCACCCGACATTCCTGAACATCTTGCGCCATTCTACGCAGTCGAAGCGCATTCTATGCTGGAGCTAAACC
>CAYOSK010000126.1:0-7882 GCA_964406585.1 uncultured Octadecabacter sp.
ATCCTTACCGGTAGGTGACTTGTTTGACGGCGGCGACGACTTCGTCGGCTGTGATCAATGCGTGTTTCTCAAGATTAGCGGCATAGGGCATGGGGACGTCTTTGCCGGTGCAGTTGATCACAGGCGCGTCAAGGTAATCAAACGCCTCTTGCATGATGGTCGCGCCAAGGTGATTGCCAATTGACCCCACGGGCCAACCTTCTTCGACGGTGACGCAACGGTTTGTTTTCTTTACGCTTTCGAGGATTGTAGCATAGTCAATCGGGCGCAGTGTGCGCAGGTTTATAACCTCGGCCGAGATGCCATCAGCGGCCAGTTTTTCGGCCGCTTCAAGCGCGTAGGTCATTCCGATTCCGAATGACACGATGGTCACATCATCGCCTTCCACCTCGATCTTAGCTTTGCCGAAGGGGATCGTGAAATCATCCAAGACAGGCACTTCGAACGAGCGTCCATACATGATTTCGTTTTCCAAGAATATGATCGGGTTATTGTCGCGGATTGCGGTTTTCAACAGGCCCTTCGCGTCCGCAGCAGAATAGGGCATGACCACTTTCAGACCGGGAATTTGCGCATACCATGCGGCGTAGTCCTGCGAATGCTGGGCACCAACGCGCGCCGCTGCCCCGTTTGCCCCCCGAAACACCATCGGTGCGCCCATTTGGCCGCCCGACATATACAGCGTTTTGGCCGCAGAGTTGATGATGTGATCAATCGCCTGCATGGCGAAATTAAATGTCATGAATTCAACGATCGGGCGCAGGCCACCAAAGGCCGCACCAACAGCGATACCGGTAAATCCGTGTTCAGTGATCGGCGTATCGATCACCCGTTTTTCACCGAATTTGTCGAGCAATCCTTGAGAGATTTTATAGGCACCTTGGTATTCAGCAACCTCTTCCCCCATTAAGAAAACGGTTTCATCACGCTCCATCTCTTCGACCATCGCCTCGTTCAGGGCCTCGCGGATGGTCATGGTCTTCATCTCGGTGCCGACGGGCCAATCAGGAGAGGTGTCCGCAGGCTTGAATTCGATGGCCGATGCGTCTGGAGCAGATGTTGGGGCGGTCTCTATGGCCTTTGGTGCCTCACTGATGGGTGCCGCGGCGGCTGGGGCAGGGGAGGCAGACATATCTTCACCGGCTTCGCCGATCACGGCGATGGCGGTGTTTACTTTGACGCCTTCGGTCCCTTCGGCCACGAGGATTTTACCGACAATCCCTTCGTCGACGGCTTCGAATTCCATTGTGGCTTTGTCGGTTTCGATCTCGGCGATGATGTCGCCTGATTTTACCTCATCCCCTTCTTTCACAAGCCATTTGGCAAGCGTGCCTTCTTCCATGGTGGGCGACAACGCGGGCATAAGCAGTTCGGTGGCCATTATGCTGTCTCCTCAGCGTAGATATCTGTCCAAAGTTCAGCCAAATCAGGTTCGGGGCTTTCTTTTGCAAACTCCGCGCTTTCGTTGACGGTTGCTTTAATTGCTTTGTCGATCGACTTTAGGTCGTCTTCGGTCGCGTGTTTGCCTGTCAGAAGCAGATCGCGGACCTGCTCGATTGGGTCGCGTTCGTCCCGCATTTTCTGGACTTCTTCGCGTGTGCGATATTTCGCAGGGTCTGACATGGAATGGCCGCGGTAGCGGTATGTCTTCACCTCAAGCACGTAGGGGCCTTTGCCCGCACGGCAGTGCGCGACGGCCTTTTCTGATGCTTCTTTAACGGCCAGAACGTTCATCCCATCTACAAGTTCGCCCGGGATTCCGAAGGCTTCGCCGCGGGTGTACAGATCGGGGGTTGATGTGGATCGTTCTTGGCTGGTGCCCATGGCGTATTGGTTGTTTTCAATGACAAAAATCACCGGAAGGTCCCAAAGGGCGGCCATGTTGAAGGTTTCGTAGATCTGACCTTGGTTGGCAGCCCCATCGCCGAAATAGGCAAACGTCACATTGTCATTGCCTTTGTATTTATCCGAAAACGCAAGCCCCGCGCCGAGGGGGACTTGGGCGGCGACGATGCCGTGTCCGCCGTAAAAGTGCTTTTCGGCTGAGAACATATGCATGGACCCGCCTTTGCCCTTGGAATATCCGCCTTCGCGCCCCGTCAATTCTGCCATAACGCCTTTTGGGTCCATGCCGCAGGCCAACATGTGGCCGTGGTCGCGGTAGGATGTGATGCGTTTGTCACCTTCTTTGGTGGCCGCTTCTAGGCCGACAACAACAGCTTCTTGGCCGATATAGAGGTGGCAAAACCCGCCAATAAGACCCATGCCATAAAGCTGACCCGCTTTTTCTTCGAATCGACGTATCAAAAGCATCTCTCGGTAGTATCCGAGCAGTTCTTCGGCAGAAACGTTTGGTTTCTTTGACGTTTTCTTGGCGGCCATGGGTCCTCCCTCGGGGCAGTAGAAAAGTAGTTTAGTGTTAAACTATCTTCTAGAACACCTTTCGTTAAAAATCGACCACCAATGTGATCTGACCGTCATGATCCTTTGAATTCCTGCCTTGCGCCTATTGCATAGGAGGAGGACACTAAGTGGATGAAATGGAAAATACGACAAGAAAAGCCCGGTGAAGAAGACGCTATTCGTGACGTTGTGGCCCGCGCATTCGAACCTATGCCTTTCGGGGATGAGAACGACCAAAACATCGTCAGTGGGCTGCGCGATGCCGGGGCACTGGTGTTATCCCTCGTCGCGGCGAACGGAAAATCGGTGATTGGACAAGTGGCGATGTCTCCTGCGACGGTTGGTGACGCGCGATATCTTTGCGTTGGCCCTTTGGCGGTCTTGCCCGACCATCAAGGCGTCGGGATCGGGACGGCGCTGATGGAACATGCTTTGGGCGTCGCGCAGGCCTATGGACGCGACGGCGTTGTTTTAATTGGCAATCCTACCTTCTACAGTCGGTTCGGATTTCAGAAGTACGCAGATGTGACGTTTGATGGCGACGGTGCAGACTATGTCCAAATCCTATCATTTGGTCCTTCGCCCAAAGGCGCGGTGAAATTTCATCCGGTCTTCTAGCGGATCACAATCTCATCTGCGCGCACCATCCCTAACACATCGCGGGCTTGTTCATCGAGGAGATCAAGATCCAGGTAGGTGTCTGACAAGCGGCGAGTGAGGTTTTCAATCCGATCAACTTCCGCTTCAAGCATCGCCAATTCTTCTGTGAGCGCACGGCGCTCTGCGTTGATTTCAGCGCGTTTGAAAACACCGTAATCGCCCTGAACAGCGGCAAAGGTGAAATACAGGCCAAGCATCAGCACTCCTGCGAAATACAGAAGAACACCCATTGGTGCGCGCGACGTGCGATTGTTTCGGATCATATGTCTGCCTCATCCGGCGATTTCTAACGAACCGCTCAGACGTAGAATCGCATATCCGAATCGCCTTGTGAATCCCCTTTATGTAGGGGGCAGGCGACTTAGACTTGGCAAATGCTGGGTATTGGGGCGTTTCAGCACAAAATCTGGCACACGAGACAGGGCGACTATGTGATCGAAGCCGCGTGGATGCTGTCGATTGTGCGTCCCAGTGTTGCGTTGAATTCACTGTCAGATTGATGCGCAAACAAACCTTCTGTCAGCGCACGGCTAAAGCTGGCCACAATCCCGGTGTTTTTGGAAAGCCGTTCGTTGGCCTCATCACGGTCGTAACCGCCGGACAGGGCCACAACCTTAAGACAGGCGGGGTGATCCACAAGCGTTTGATATTGGCCGGGTGTTTCCGGGAGGGACAGTTTCAACATGACCTGTTGGCCTTCGGGCAAGGCATCAAGGTGGCGCAGAATTGTAGCGCACAGTATATCTTCGGCTGCGGCTTTGTCTTGAATGGTAATGTTGATTTCCGGTTCAAGGATTGGCATCAACCCATGCCCAATAACCTGCGCGCCCAATTCGAATTGCTGGGCAACAATAGCATCAATGCCGGTTTGATTTGCAGCATGGATCACGGACCGTTCCTTTGTGCCAAAGACACCGTGTTCGACGGCACGTGACAGCAGATGGTCCAGACCGGGAATTGGTTTAAGCAGTTGAACACCGTTTGCTTCGTCTTCCAATCCTTTGTCGATCTTCAGGAAAGGAACCACGCCATTGTCTTCCCAAAGGGCAGCGGCAGACGGTTTACCAGCGATTTCACGATCCATTGTCATTTCAAACAAGATCGCGCCGATCACCTTTTCTCCGCTAAATGCGGGTGCATTCACGATGCGCGCACGCATGCCATGGATGAGATCGAACATTTGATCATCATTGCTATAGGCATCCTCTGAAACACCGTAAGCCTTAAGCGCCTTGGGGGTCGATCCGCCGGATTGATCAAGCGCAGCAATGAAACCCTGACCATTGCGGATTTGATCGGTCATCTCTTTGTGTGTTGAATTCATGTCCAGCATTGCATCTTCCTTCTAAGATAACAGACCAAAAGCGGCTGTTTTCTCGGTCATAAGAGGCTCGGCATGGAGCGACAATTCTGGTTGCGCTAACCGTTTGCGCAAACATTAATCGTGGAATTCAGGATATTGGGTCAGGTTTTCTGTTTTCGACTACCCACCAAGGGCTGCAACACCGGGTAGTGTTTTGCCTTCCATCCATTCCAAGAACGCGCCACCGGCGGTTGAAATGTAGGTGAAATCATCGGCTGCATTCGCGAGGTTCAGGGCTGCAACGGTGTCTCCTCCGCCTGCAACAGTGATGAGGCCGCGTGTCTTGGTCAAATCGGCTGCGGCTTTCGCGGCAGCGAAAGTGGCTTGATGGAATGGCTCCATCTCAAATGCGCCAAGGGGGCCGTTCCAGATCAGGGTCTTCAGTTGTGCAAACTCTGACATTATGCCGCTGATCGCGTCAGGGCCTGCATCTAGCACCATCTGGTCGTCTTCAAGGACAGCGGTGTCGTGCAGCATAATGACCGCAGCGTCAGCGCCGGCTTTGAATTCCCGCGCCACGAGGCCATCTGTCGGGAGGATGATGCGGCAGCCGGTGGTTTCGGCTTTGGCCATAATCTGGCGGGCCGTATCTAGAAGGTCAGCCTCAACTAGGGACGCGCCCAAACGCGCGCCCTGGGCCATCAAAAACGTATTGGCCATCCCGCCGCCAATGATCAGCACGTCAAGCTTTTCAACGAGGTTGTTCAACAGGTCGAGCTTGGACGACACTTTGGCCCCGCCCACAACCGCGCCAACTGGGCGTTGCGGCGCACCGAGCGCCTTTTCCAGCGCGCCGAGTTCTTCGGCCATCAGGCGGCCCGCACAATTGGGCAGCAGTTTGGCCACGCCTTCGGTTGACGCGTGGGCACGGTGGGCCGCCGAAAAGGCATCATTGCAATAGATATCGCCAAGGCCCGCCAAAAACTGCGCCATCATCGGGTCATTGGCTTCTTCCATTGCGCTAAACCGGGTGTTTTCGATCAGGATCACCGCATCAGCAGCGGCTGCGTCAATGGCCGCACGATCAGGGCGTTCGATAAACGTCACGGTGCGTCCAAGAACCTTTTCCAGTGTCGGCACTGTGACCCGTAGGGACAGATCGGGCACGAATTCACCCTTTGGGCGACCAAAGTGGGCGAGCATGACCGGTTTGCCGCCCGCGGATAAAATGTCGTTGATCGTAGGGGCGATACGTTCGATGCGGGTGGCGTCGGTCACAGCGCCATTTTCAACGGGAACGTTGATATCCACCCGTGTCAGCACCACTTTGCCTGCCAAATCCATATCGTCGAGTGTGTTCCAGCCCATACCATTCCCTTTCGGTTGTTGCAGGCTTCATCGCCAATCACGCGGCGGGGGTCAACCGCGTCTTGGAATCCCGATCAGGGCGGATTAGGTAGCCTTCAACGTATTTAGTGAAGGAGCCTGACAGATGGCCGAGATCAAAGACCCAGAAAACACAATCCTGATGGAACTTAAGGACGGGACCGTCACCATTGAACTTTTGCCCGACGTCGCGCCAAAGCACGTTGAGCGTATGAAAGAACTTGTTCGTTCAGGTGCATATGACAACGTGTGTTTCCACCGCGTGATTGACGGGTTCATGGCCCAGACAGGCGATGTGGCCAACGGCAACATGGAAAAAGATTTCAACATTGGCCGCGCTGGAACGGGCGGGTCGGATATGCCTGACCTTCCTGCTGAATTTTCCAAGATCCCACATGCGCGCGGATCTATCGGCGCTGCACGATCTGCCAATCCCGATTCCGCCAACAGCCAGTTCTTTATCAACTTCAAAGACAACGATTTCCTGAACGGTCAGTACACCGTTTACGGTATGGTGACTGACGGGATGGATCACGTGGACGAGATTATGCGCGGCGAACCACCGATGAACCCGGATCGGATGATTTCCATGAAGGTGGCTGCTGATGCTTAAGCATGCGATTGTCGCGCTGATGTGTGCCGGACCTGCCTGCGCGGGCGGTATCGAAATCACCGTTGCCGGGGATGCGAACGGGACCGTCACAATCGATTTATTCGAAGACATCGCGCCGCTTCACGCTGCACAAATCACCGCGTTGGCGGCAGACGGCGAATATGACGGGGTGGTGTTTCACCGTGTGATCGAAGGCTTCATGGCCCAAACGGGTGATGTTGAATTCGGCGATAGCACAGCGCCTGATTTTAACATGCGCCGCGCTGGCACGGGTGGGTCCGCATTGGGCAACATCCCCCTAGAAGCGACAACAGAGCGGTCGTTTACCCGTGGAATGGTTGGGATGGCCCGCGCACAGAACCCCAATTCCGCCAACAGCCAGTTCTTCATTATGTTTGAAGACGGCGCGTTTCTGGACGGGCAATACACCATCATCGGTGAAGTCACAGACGGCATGGACATTGTGGATCAAATCAAGCTGGGCACGGGTGGTAACGGCGCCGTTGTCGGGGATCCGGACGTCATGGCATCCGTTGTGGTGGTTGAATAACTGACCCGCGCGACGCGATAGTGCACCAAAAGGGGCCATGCAGCATTGCATGGCCCCTTTTTTCAAACCGAATTCCCAATAGACACCGCATGAGCGAAGGTGAAAGCTATTAGGTGCCGCAAAATGTTTGATGCACCTTTTCCGCGTCAAGCGGTGGTTGCATATAGTCAGGGCTGGACGCGTAGGGTGCTTGCACAGCCCCGAGCATCTTATGAAACGGTGCGTAATCGCCTGATGTGGCAGATTGAATGACCTGTTCGATTTTGTGGGTTCGCGGGATGACCATTGGATTGTTTGCGCGCCAGATCGCGTCGTTTGGATGGGCTGCGCACCAGCGACGGTGCCACTCTGGCAGGGTCGTCTCAGTTTCATCCAGCGCATTGAATGTATTCGTGAAATCCATGTTGTGCTGCGCCATCTGTTCTAGCAGGTCTTTGGCCAGCTGCGCGTTTTCTGCGCTGTCATTTAGCCCGAGCTTGGCGCAAAATACGGCGTTCCAATCCGCATCAAACATCGATGGAAAACGGTTGATGATATTGGTGAAGTCCCGGATTGCTGTGTCGGTGTCCGGCATGACTGGAACCAAGGCGGTTGCAAATTGTGCGAGGTTCCAGTGGGTTACAGGGGCTTGGTTGGAATAGGCATACCGGCCCTGTCGATCGATCGAACTGAACACGGTGTCCGGGTGGTAGCTGTCCATAAAGGCGCAGGGTCCGTAATCGATGGTTTCGCCCGCGATTGACACGTTGTCGGTGTTCATGACGCCGTGAATGAAACCGACGCCCATCCATTTGGCGACAAGGCGCGATTGTTTTTCCATAGCAGCGTTCAGCAGGCCGGCGGGGCCGTCGGCATCCGGATAATGGCGGTTGATCGTATATTCTGTTAGGGTGCGCAGGCCATCAATGTCGCTACGTGCCGCAAAGTACTGGAAGGTGCCAACGCGGATATGAGACGCGGCCACGCG
>CAYOSK010000127.1:0-7871 GCA_964406585.1 uncultured Octadecabacter sp.
GCCCAGTCGAACGCCATCCATCCCCAGATGCGCTTTTTATTCGCGGTCATGTCAGATCTCCCAATCCCTGTGGAAGGATAAGACAGGCAAAGCGCCGCTCTGGCAATGGGTTATGGTGCGTCTAGGTGGGGTGGCCAAGGGCGTGTCGCCTCGGCGTCGATCCAATTGCGCACCCAATCAGCGGGTTCAGGGCGCGGTGCGGTGATGTTCATGGCGTCGATCAAAACTTCCGTTGGCACCGCACGACCCTTTTCAACAACGGCTGTGCGAAACAGAACATGGCTGGCGCATTCGCCGTTTGTCTTGAACATACCCTGTTCAATATACACAAACCGATCATCCCATGTCGCAATGCGGGTACGGGTTTCATAACGTTCAAATGGTGTAATGCGTCGGCGATACCGGATACAGGTGCCCGCCACAGTTAAACCCCACCGCTTTTTCTTGAGCAATGCCCAAAGGCCCATACGAACCGCGGCTTGAAAACGGCCCATTTCATATAACGTAAGGATGCGACCGTTATTCATTTCTGCGAAGATATCGCAGTCAACCAAGCGGCAACGATGGTGGGACACATGCGTGTCCAGCGGATCCATAGGGGGGAGTTTGCGGGCAGACCAAAGTGTCCAACCAAGGCGAAAAAAGGGATACATGCACCCTACAGACGCCCAATTGACGTTAACGTCAAGGTGTGACGCAACGGAAAGTCATTGCCCTTTAACCCAAGCGTGATTACCTCTGGCTAAATCAGAACAAGGACAGACCATGCAATCGGTATTTGACATTCTTCTTATGATCATCGGCGTGCTGCGTATTTTCATTTTTGCGCACTTCATTATGTCATGGCTGATCCAATTTGATGTTCTGAACATTCGCCAACAATTCGTCGCACAGGTTTGGTACGGCTTGGGTCGCTTGTTGGAACCGATTTATGGGCCGATCCGTCGTATCCTCCCCCAAATGGGCGGAATTGATCTGTCGCCCATCGTTGCGCTTCTAGCGTTGGAAGCCGTGCGCATCATCATCATCAATAACTACACAGCGTTTAGCTAAGCGCCCTTGTTTCCGTGACCCGCCTGTGATTCTTTGCCTTTTAACGGGCAATAAAGAATTTACAGACAGGTTTACGGGCATGAGCGCTGCCACGCTTCTTCGCGATGTTTTCGGCTTTGACGGGTTCCGTCCGGGCCAACAAGAGATCGTGGAAGCTGTCACAGGTGGCAAAAACACCCTTGCCATAATGCCCACGGGTGGCGGCAAATCCCTATGCTTTCAACTGCCTGCCTTGGTGCGCGATGGCGTCACGGTTGTAATTTCGCCGCTGATTGCATTGATGCGTGATCAGGTGCGTGGCTTGCGCGAAGCAGGGGTTGAGGCAGGGGCGCTAACATCTGGCAATACCGACGAAGAAACCGACGCGGTTTGGCGCGCGCTTGAGGCTGGCACCCTAAAGCTCTTGTATATCGCGCCTGAACGATTGGCTTCAAACGGGGCGCAGCGGATGTTGCGCCAAGCGGGCGTGTCGATGATTGCGGTGGATGAAGCGCATTGTGTGTCCCAATGGGGCCACGATTTTCGCCCGGACTATCTGCGCATCGGCGAACTGCGCCGTGCGCTGGACGTGCCCTTGGCCGCCTTTACCGCCACAGCAGATGAAGAAACCCGCGCAGAAATTGTGCAAAAGCTGTTTGATGGCGAAGCGCCCGAAACGTTCCTGCATGGTTTTGATCGACCCAACATCCACCTTGCCTTCGCCGCCAAGGATAATCCGCGCCGTCAGATTCTTGGGTTTGCAAACGCGCGCCGTGAACAGGCGGGGATCGTATACTGCGGAACCCGTGCCAAAACCGAAACGCTTGCCGGTGCGTTGCGCGAAGACGGACACACAGCGTGTCACTATCACGGGGGCATGGAAGCCGATGATCGCCGCCATGTAGAACGCCGGTTTCAGCAGGAAGATGGGCTAATTGTTTGTGCGACAATCGCGTTTGGCATGGGCATTGATAAACCCGACATCCGTTGGGTTGCGCACGCGGATTTGCCGAAATCCATTGAATCCTATTATCAGGAAATTGGCCGTGCGGGTCGTGATGGCGCCGCAGCAGAAACACTGACATTGTTTGGACAGGACGATATCCGCTATCGTCGCCAACAAATCGACGAAGGCCTTGCCCCCCCCGAACGCCGCGCTGCGGATCATGGTCGTTTGAATGCGCTATTGGGGCTGGCCGAGGCGCTGCACTGCCGTCGTCAAAATTTGCTGTCGTATTTCGGCGAAGATCCTGCACCCTGCGGCCACTGTGATTTGTGCGACAAACCCGCTGATGTGTTTGACGGCACCCAGCCTGTTCGTATGGCGTTGTCAGCCGCACTGCGGACAGACGAACGCTTCGGCGCAGGCCATCTGATTGACATCGTTCTTGGAAACATGACCGACAAAGTGCGCCAGTGGAACCACGATCAATTGCCGACCTTCGGTGTCGGCAAGGCGTACAGCCGTGTGCAATGGCAAGCGATATTCCGTCAGATGATGGGACATGATTTGATGCGCCCGGACGCCGAACGCCACGGTGCGCTGCGCATGACCCAAAAGGCGCGACCAATTCTGCGCGATGAACAAACAATTCAACTCCGCCGGGATACAATTAAGGCCGCGCGCAGTGGTCCGGTTGTCAAACAAATGGTGTCAGAAGAAGACGCGCCACTGTTATCCGCACTGAAAGCGAAACGTCGCGCATTTGCTGAACAGATCGGTGGCCCCGCGTATATTATTTTCAACGACCGCACCCTCATTGAGATGGCGGAAAAACGGCCCAGAACACTGGATGATATGGCGGCAATCGGTGGGGTGGGGGCCAAAAAACTTGATAGCTACGGCACCGCGTTTCTTGAGGTCATTAACGGTGAGGCCGAGGCGCTGCACCCCCAACGTCAAAAGCTTGCCGGACGGGCCGAAGGAACAATCTATGATCGGCTATTGGAATGTCAGGCGGATTTATCCCGCGGCCCCGAAGGGACTGACAAACCAATGTCATGTTCTGCCAGTCAGCTTGCCAAAGTTGCGTCCCAAAAACCCAACGATGCGGCCTCGATTACGCGCATTATCGGGGATCGTCATGCGGATCGGTTTGGTGAGGCGTTCCTTGATATCCTGCGCGAGGCCTAGACGCCGCACGATCCAGACTTATCTGTTCAAGACCTAATAAAGAGGCCGCGTAATGCTGACTGTCATCTCACCTGCTAAATCACTCGACTGGGATCCGGTCGATGCGCCCGCCACGGCCCCAGCGTTTCAGGAAGACGCGGTGCGTCTGGCCAGAACATCGCGCAATCTGACACTGGGCGCGCTTAAGGATTTGATGTCGATCTCGGATGATTTGGCGCGGCTGAACCGGGATAGATTCAAGGCGTTTCAGGAAACGCCCGCCGATGACATCACGAAACCGGCCGCCTTGGCGTTCAATGGGGACACGTATCTCGGGCTAGAGGCCAAGACGCTGACCGATGCTGATATGGCCTATGCACAGGATCATCTGCGTATCCTATCAGGGCTGTATGGACTGTTGCGTCCTCTGGATGCGATCCAACCCTACCGCCTCGAAATGGGGAGCCGTCTGAAAACCCGGCGGGGCAAGTCGCTTTATGACTATTGGGGAACAACGTTGTCTAAGGCGTTGAATGTTTTGGGCGGCGAACAAGGCACAGATACGTTGGTGAACTGCGCGTCACAGGAATATTTCGGCGCGGCGGATACCAAGGCCCTGAAGCTGAACGTCATCACCCCAGTTTTTATGGAGGTCAAAGACGACCGCCCGCGCATCGTGTCGTTCTTTGCAAAACGCGCACGTGGGGCGATGGCGCGCCACATCATTGAAAACCGTGTCACCGATCTGCAAGGGCTATCTGCCTTTAACGCCGGGGGCTACACCTTTGATCCTGACCTGAGCGTGCCAAACAAGCCTGTGTTCCTGCGCGATTATCCCGACCCAAAGGCCTAGAGACGTTCGATCGCCAAGGCGATGCCTTGACCCCCACCGATACACATGGTGATCAAGGCGCATTTGCCACCTGTTCGGTCAAGTTCGTACATCGCCTTTACGGTGATGATCGCGCCAGTGGCCCCAACAGGATGGCCAAGCGCAATCGCGCCGCCATTTGGATTTACGCGCGCGGGATCAAGCCCAAGTTCTTGGGACACGGCGAGCGCTTGGGATGCGAAAGCTTCGTTGCTTTCGACCACATCGAAATCACCGACGGACAGGCCGGTTTTGTCCATCAGGTTGCGCACAGCTGGCACGGGGCCGATGCCCATGACCTCGGGGCGGACACCGGAATGTGCATAGCCAAGAACGCGAAATTTAGGGGTAAGGCCAGCGGCATGTGCTGCGTCTGCCGTTGCCAAAACAATGGCTGCCGCACCGTCGTTGATGCCAGATGCGTTGCCCGCTGTCACGGTTCCGTCTTTTTGGAACACGGTCCGCAATCCGGCCAAAGCCTCTGGTGTCGTGGCCTTAGGGTGTTCGTCACGGACAAAATCCACCACTTCGCGGCGTTGTTTCACCTGCACGGGTACGATTTGTTCGTCGAAATAGCCCGCTGTGATCGCGGCAGCGGCCCGTTCCTGCGAGGCCATTGCAAAAGCATCCTGTGCCGCGCGTGTGATGCCATGTTCGGCGGCAACATTTTCTGCTGTGACGCCCATATGCCCCGTCCCAAACGGACAGTTGAGCGCGCCAAGCATCATGTCACGTCCAGCGACATCGCCCATCTTTGCGCCCCAGCGCGCGTCCGGCAGGATAAACGGCGAACGGCTCATGTTTTCTGATCCACCTGCAAGGCCATAATCCGCATCCCCCAGCATCAGCGATTGGATGACGGACACAATGGCCTGAATCCCAGACCCGCACAGCCGGTTCACATTCATCGCCGGTACGCTATCGGACCCGCCCGCATTCAACGCAACGACACGGGAAAGATACATATCGCGCGGCTCTGTGTTGATCACATGCCCAAATGCCGCTTGGCCGATCTGCGCGCCATCAATGCCCGCGCGGGCAATCGCAGCCTGTGCAACAGTCGTGCCAAGTTCAATCGGTGTTACGGTGGAAAGAGACCCACCAAACGTGCCGATGGCGGTGCGGGCACCGGACAGAATAACGATTTCGCGCATGTGGTTTCTCTCCCTAGTATTTCGCGTAGGATGGCCGGACAAATTTGTATCGCCAAGTCTAACGCTACGGCCCTTTTCAAAATTTCGTCGCCCGCTATCTCGTTGATAAAGACATCCAAGGAACTCGGCCATGCTGCTGCGCGTTACTGACCTTAGAAAATCCTACGATGGTCCAGACGGTGAGCTCCCGATTCTGAGGGGGATCGATATGACATTGGCGTCGGGCGAAACCCTTGCGCTTACGGGTGAATCCGGAAGCGGGAAATCGACCCTATTGCATGTTGTTGGTGGGCTGGATCAACCTGACAGCGGTCGTGTTGAAATCGACGGCGTGGACATCGGTGCATTGGATGATGCCGGTCGCGCGGCTGTTCGTCGCGATACTGTCGGTGTTGTCTTTCAACAGTTCAATCTAATCCCGTCGTTGACAGTGGCGTCTAACATTGCGTTTCAGGCTCGTCTAAGCGCGCGTGAAGACCCTGTGTGGATCAAAGTATTGGCTGATCGCATGGGGCTTTCTGAACAAATGGCAAAGTATCCTGAACACCTGTCAGGTGGGCAACAACAGCGGGTTGCGATTGCCCGAACCTTGGCGGCCAAACCTGCGTTGATTTTGGCAGATGAACCGACCGGCAATCTGGATGAACATACCGCGGATTCTGTGTTGGAGTTGATGTTGGAACTCGCCGCCGAAACGAATGCCGCCTTGTTGATGGTCACACATTCGCAACGTCTTGCGGCGCGGATGGGCAGGCGGTTGCATCTGCGCGCGGGACAGGTTGCATGACGCGCGCAGGTTTTCATGCGCTTGTGTCCCATTGGGTGCGCAACCCGATGCAACTGTTTACGTTGGTCGTTGGGCTGTCATTGGCGACTGCCCTATGGTCCGGGGTGCAGGCCGTCAACGCAGAAGCGCGCGCGTCTTACGATGCGGCGGCGCAAACGCTGGGCGAAGGGCAATTTGCACAAATCATTTCCGAAAAGGGCCCGATCGCGCAGACCGACTATGTCAAATTGCGTCGCGCTGGATGGCTTGTCAGCCCCGTCGCCGAAGGGCGACTAGACGGTGTGCGCCTGATCGGGGTCGATCCGCTTACCGCGCCGGGCGGAATGGGGCCTGTCGATCTTTCTGACGGCGACTTGACCGTCGATGTATTGACGCGCGGGGTCTTGTTCGCGACCCAAGCAACCCTTGATCGGATCGGACCCCATGATGTAACGCGTGTCCCGTCACCTGATGTGGCCCCGAATGTCATCCTGACTGATATAGGGACCGCGCAACGTCTTTTGGGTCTCGACAATACCCTCAGTCGGCTAATGGTCGCGCCTGATCAACCAATAGGGAAACCGGACCTAGAAGAGATTACCCCAAATTTGACCTTGCGCGCACCGCAGTCTGGTTCCGATGTCGCGCGGTTGACTGACAGCTTTCATTTAAACCTGACTGCGTTTGGTTTGCTGTCTTTCGCCGTCGGCATATTCATTGTGCATGGCGCAATTGGCTTGGCGTTTGAACAACGCCGTCCTGTGATCCGCACCTTGCGCGCGCTGGGCTTCCCGCTTGGTCGGCTTGTCGGCCTTATCGCGTTCGAACTGCTTGTCTTGTCGTTGATCGCAGGGACCATTGGCGTTGGATTGGGCTATGTGATCGCAGCGGCGTTATTGCCGGATGTGGCGGCCACGATTTCGGGGCTTTATGGAGCGTCGGTGTCAGGCACGTTGCAGTTGCGTCCGGAATGGTGGTTGTCTGGCCTCGCCATTGCGGTGGGCGGTACCGCAATGGCTGCCAGCGTATCGTTGTGGCAATTGGCCCGCATGCCGTTGCTGGCGTCCGCGCGACCCCGTGCGTGGGCAATGCAGGCTGGACGGGGCAGATTGGTGCAGGCAGCTTTGGCAGCTGTGCTGCTGTTCAGTGCCGTGTTGCTGGGCATAATTGGCGGCGGCCTTGTTGCGGGTTTTGCGATGTTGGCGGCATTGTTAATCGGTGCCGCGCTTGCCTTACCTGTGGTGTTGGACCGCGTGTTGGCCTTTGGCGCGGGTCGTGCCCGCACGGTCATGTCTGAATGGTTTTGGGCCGACACGCGCCAGCAACTTCCGGGATTGTCGCTGGCCCTTATGGCGTTGTTGCTGGCAATGGCGGCGAATGTTGGCGTGTCTACAATGGTCAGTTCCTTTCGGTTGACGTTCGTGGGGTTCCTCGATCAACGGCTCGCATCGGAATTCTACGTTTACGCTGATGATACGGACCAAGCGGCAGCCCTGAGCGCGTTTCTTGAACCACGGGTCGATGCCATTTTGCCAATTCAATCAATCAACGCAGACGTCCGGGACCTGCCAAGCGAGGTTTACGGCCCGCGCGCGCATGCGACCTACCGTGACAATTGGACCTTTTTGAATGCCGGTCCAGATGCTTGGTCACAGATTGAGGCAGGCACGGGTGCCGCCATCAATGAACAGCTCGCGCGGCGGGGTGATATTGCGATTGGCGACACCATCGTGTTGGCAGGGCGCGATATTCCTGTGCTTGGGATATACGGCGATTACGGCAACCCCATTGGCCAAGTGATTGTGACCGAAACGCTGTTCTACGATCTATATCCTGACATCGAACCATTGCGTTTCGGTCTACGCATGGACCCAGAACAAGTCACGGCCCTCACGCTCCAGCTACGCGACACCTTTGGCCTGTCAGAGGCGAACA
>CAYOSK010000128.1:0-7843 GCA_964406585.1 uncultured Octadecabacter sp.
GCAGCTCAAAATCCATCGCGCGAACTTTGACCGCATCGGTGATGTTCTTAATCGCGCGCCCAGTGAATCGGCTGTCCGCCTCCTGAATGCCTTTCAAGTAGGTGCCCAGTTTATTGATCGTGTCCAACTCTCCGATTTCAGAATTCACTCGGTCGAACACATTCATCAGCCCCGGTTCGTGCGGTTTCGAATGGCTCTCAAAACTCGCAGCAACAGCCTTTTTGATCTCTTGCGCGCTGAACACCTCGTGATCCCCAACAGGAATATCGTGGTTCTTGCCCATTAGCAGATACAGGATATCCACGTAGTCTTCGCGCGTTTGCGGCCCATCTACCAAGAACCGCGCACCAGCCCGTTGGCGCAACGCATCGTCCACGTTTTCGGGGTAGTTGGAAAACATCCCAAACGTGCAATTCCCGCGCACAACCGTATTGGCGCCTGCGAAACTTTCCATCAAGACGGCCGTAATTTCCAACTGACCCGCGGAAGACTGACGATCCCCCCGCTTGCCTGCCAATTGGTCAATATCGTCAATCGTGCCGAACCCGATAACATTCGGGTCAATCACATTGTTAATAAAGGCCTTGGCGTTCTGGCCTGATTTACCCTGATAGCTGTCAATGTTGTCTGTGCTCAGGTTTTGATACCGGAACGGGTACCCGGCCACCTGACAATAATCATTGATCAACCCGGCCATCATTTGAATAAGGGTGGTCTTCCCCGTCCCCGGCGCACCATCCCCCATGAACGTAAAGATAAACCCGCCCAGTTCGGCAAACGGGTTCAGCTTTCGGTCGAAATCATAGGCCATCACCATCTTGGCGAGCTTCATCGCCTGATATTTCGCAATGTGGTTACCCACGACTTCGTTGGGTTTCTTGAACGTCATCGTCAGCTTGCTGGCCTTTGCCGCACGCGCAGGCGTAAAGCCATTGATCGTCAGATCGTCTTCTTCGATTTTCCAAGACGCCGAAGTAAACGGATCCAGACGACCCGCCGTGCTGGCGCGCGCTTCGACCTTACTCATCAAGGCTTCTGCATAGGCTAGGACCGTCGCGACGAGTTTGGGTTCACTGTCGGCAAACAGCCCGATGTCTTGATCCAATTCCCATAACACCCCATGCAACGCGAGCGTGCTATTATCTGTCAAAACCTCTTCGACTTCGCCGATTTCAACGGTCTCTTCGCCCGCATGGGACGCCATCAGATAGGCCGCTGAATTGGCAAACGTATAAAGCGTGGCCAATGCCTCTGCGGTTAGCAATTCAGAAAATTCCGTTTTCTTGCCCGCCGCCAATGACCCTTCTAGATTGGCGCGTTTCAAGTCGGCCAACCCCGTGCGGTCCGCGAATTGCTCGCCCACCGCCAACGCAATCGCCAATGCGCGGCGCAGCCCGTGCAACACCGTGGCTTGGGTCGGCGAAGTCAGCCCATCACCGTCATCAGAACCCTCGATCCGCGCCAGCAACTGCACGCCTTCTGCGCGCGCGGTTGACCGTGTCACCAAGCCCGGCGTCGTCGTACGAAACCGCCGCCGTGTGCCAATGCCGCTAGATTTCTCTACTGCGGGGGCTTCCTTCGCCTCAGCAATACGCGGCGTGTGATCAAACCCCTGCACCATGGCCGTCGCAGCCTCATAATGCTTAACGATATCGTCCTCGCGCAGCTCCATGGTGTCGCTTGTCTGGCTCATAATTACGTCCTCAAATCTATTTGTAACTCAACACGCTGCCCGTCGGGCTGACCACGAACTTGCGCACATCTTCAAATCCCGCCGGCCGCCGCTCTTCCAGCGCCTGATAGGGGCGTTGGGGCAGGATAATGCTGCGTTCCATCCGCGTGGCCCCATGTTCCGCACCGCGCCCTGCAAACGGGTCGAGCGCGAACACTTCGCGTTCGACCGTACCGAACCAGCCCGATTTTTGCTGGATCGTGTCTTCGGAACGCAATTCTTCTTCTGTCCAGACCAACGCCCAGTCTTCGCCAACGGGCGCGCGGGCATCTTCGAGCACTTTGCGCAATGGGCCGGCCTGTCGTGTGAACGCGTTGGAATACATCGGCCCCACATGAAAACGACGCAGCCGTTTGGGATGCAGATCGTCGAAATCTTCATCAAACCCTTTGGCGATGGTCAGCAGCTTTAGCCCGCCCAATGATTGCGCCATCAGATGCGCCTGCACTTCGGGCCAACGCCGATCATCTTTCGGCAGACCTATACGGCCCGTGTCCTCAAGTTCCATCATGTAGATCGTGGGCAGGTTGATCTGGCTGTCATAGACCGCCCAATGCACCATGAATTCACGGCGCATCTGTTGTTTGTTGCCCAACCAAATCGCAGACGGATCATTGCGCGGCCAGAACAATTCGCCCTTTTGCAATTCTTCGTAGTACAGCCGTTGGGACAGCGCATATTGCAGCTTAGTAGGGATTTTCTGCTCGCTCAGGATCACCCGCACCATGTCTTGCTTGAGCGCCTGAACGGATCGCATCCCGTCCAAATGGCGATCCGCCTGCGCGGCGTCAGACGCCATCGCAAGAAGTTCGTTATGGACCGGAAAACCACTGTCCACACGATCAAACGTCAATTTCCCTGCATGGGCAAAGCGCCCCGAAAAATGGTACTTATGCGCCAGCGCCTTGAACGTGTAATTCAGCCCGACGATGTAGCGCGTCATCACCTCAACATCGCGCTTGGACAGCCGTTTTTCGGCCTCCAGCGTTGCGGCTACGCGGGCCAGATGACCAATGATCGCTTCAAACTTACCAAAATACCGCCGCGTAACGCGGGTGTCTTCGAGCTGGAAATGATCAAGGGCGGAATCAGTCATTCTTTTTGAAAAAGTCTCTCACAGTTTCCCAAATGGAATAGGCCAAAAGAACAAACGCGAAACCCCAGAACACCAACCCAATCCACGACGTGACACTGTCCATATCGCCCATGAGTCCAGGCCAGGCCTGCGCCGCCAACATCATCAGGATCACGATGGTCCCAATAATGATCGTGTACTTTCGACCCTTCGATGTCATGCGCCGTACTGATTGCTATCGTGCTTTTCCACGATCTTCTGGAACCGGCGCATAAAGCGATCATCGGCCTTCGCCTTTTGCTCTAGCACTTCGCGGGCAAACACCATGTGGTCTTCGTGGGCTTCCATCATTTCGGCCATGCGGGCATTCGTGGCAGAACCAATGGCTGCCATGGCTGTCTGCGCCTCTTGGTCTGTCTTTACACCGATCTCGTTGATACGGTGTGCGACGTCCTGCTGCTGCGCGGTTTTCAAAGATTTCGTCAGCGCATCATACAATACAACCCGCTGCTTTGTGTCCGTTTGCAGCTTGTTGATCAGCACCATCTGCGTCGCAGCTTGGTTCTGCAATGAATCGATCCAGGTCTTGCCCTTTTCGATGTAGCGCTCCAACGTCTGGGACTTCGCCAACTTCACTTGTTCCTGCTGAACCGCCTCGTTGTAGGCCGTGTTCATGCTGGCCAGTTCCGTTTCCAGCGCCGTGCGTGCAGCCGCGTCTTGTTCAACGGCGATCTTGTTTTCCAGCGCGATGATTTTGGGATCAGCGGCCATGATTTCAGCGCGCACAGCTTCCAATTCACCCACCACAGCCTCGCGTTCTTCTAACGTGCCGCTAAGGTTGCCTTCGACCTTGGTTTTTTGATCTTCAAGGATCAGAAGCTGGTTTTCCAACAGCTTGGTGATGACATCGGATTTGGAAATCAGATCCTGCAACTTGTCATCCACAGACGCGCTGCGCATCCGTTCTTCGCGCATGGAGTCAGATTTAGCACCGCTGAAAAAGCCAACAAAGCTTTCCCATCCGGTTTTAGACCGCATTTCATCAAAATCCTGCTGGAACCCGGCAGTGACGTCATCCAACCCCATGATCAGTTCCGCAATATTAGCGTTCATCAGTTCGGTATGTGCGTGGACGTCCTCAAGAGATGCATTTTCGATATCGACAGAAATATCCGTCCCCTTGGCCATTTTCTGGCGCGCAGTTTCAATCCGGCTGGTCAGTTCGGATATTTTGGATTGCGCTTCTGCCACTTGGGTCTGGGATTCGCGAATTTGGGCGTCGAAATCGGCCATGTCTGTCCTCTCAATTATATTTGGTTAATTGTTATGTAGGTATTATTAGCGACTTTTTTAAGACCAGCTAGGCCAAAACAGTACAAATCTCGTCCCGTCACCCACGTTCTGGGTCGGGTATTCCGCACCTTTTGTGCCGCCCGCTCAGACTGGCGGAATTACGTGGCGCTGTCAGGCGCCTCCTCAGCATCATCGTCGCCGTAGATGAGTTCGGGGTCGATGATATTGGGTTCTAAAATCACGCCGCGATTGGCGCGCTCTTGCCCTTCAAGATCGACTGATTGCGCCCTTGTGCGCACAACAACGCGGGTACCATCTGGCACCCGATCGAACAAATCGATGATGTCGTGATTGAACATGCGGATGCACCCGGCCGACCCCGAATTGCCAATCGATTCCAGATCATTGGTGCCGTGGATGCGAAAATGTGTGTCCCGTCCGTTCTGGAACAAATACAACGCCCGCGCACCAAGCGGGCTGGCAAGCCCGCCTTCAATGCCAGCAGCAAACGCGCCATATACTTCGGGTTGGGTGCGCAGCATGTTTTGGGTTGGTGACCAACTTGGCCATTGCCGTTTGAATTGCACAACAGACGGACGTCGCATCGACATGCCTTGGCGTCCCACCGCGATGGCGTAACGGCGCGCAGTCCCATCATCTTCAACAAAATAAAGAAGCTTCGCATGAGGATCGACAACAATCGTTCCCGCAGCCTCTGGCCCGTTGTAATCCACAATCGACCGCTGATTGATCCCCATCAAATAACGGGGTGGAATAGGTGGAAGGATAAATTCACCATCTTCCAAAACGCCATAGCCTTCAACAATGTCTGCGACGGGCACGTCCCCGATTACCTGTTGGGTGCCGCACGCTGCCAACATGGCCAACGCAGCCCCGCACAATACTGAACGCAACGTGGTAGCAAACTGCATCTTGTCCTCAATCGTTTTATAGTTTTGGAAACCTTAACAGCAGAAGCGAACAAAACCAGCTTTATCCATCAGTGCGACGTTTCCTAGGAACGGAATTAAAGAAACGGCTAGAAATTCTGTTGGCTTCCACCCATGTTAACCGCATGAGGCTTGAAGGAAAAACAGCAATCATAACCGGCGCGGGTTCGGGGTTTGGCGCAGGTATCGCAGCCAAATTCGCCGCCGAAGGTGCGCGTGTCTTGGTGGCAGACATCAACGGAGACGCCGCCAATGCCGTCGCCCGCGCCATCAACGCATCACCCTGGGTTGTTGATGTATCCGACAATACGTCTGTGCGGCGCATGGCCGGTAAATTGCCCAACCCCGACATCATAGTGAACAACGCAGGCGTGACGCATTTGCCCATGGCAATGGAAGACGTAAACGATGATGACTTCGACCGCGTCTTTCAGGTGAACATGAAATCAGTCTACCTGATGGCGCGCCATTTCGTCCCAAAAATGAAAACACGCGGATCTGGCGCGATCCTCAACATCGCATCTACCGCAGGTGTCAGCCCGCGCCCGAACCTGAATTGGTACAACGCATCCAAGGGCTGGATGATCACAGCAACCAAGGCAATGGCGGTGGAACTCGCGCCCCATGGCATTCGCGTCAATGCACTTAACCCTGTCGCGGGCGAAACGCCCCTTTTGAAATCCTTTATGGGTGAAGACACCCCCGAAATTCGCGCCAAGTTTTTGTCAACGATCCCGATAGGACGTTTTTCAACCCCCGAAGACATGGGGGCGGCCGCCGCGTTTTTGTGCAGCGACGAAGCCAGCATGATCACCGGCGTTGCGATGGAAGTAGACGGCGGGCGCTGCATATGAACCTGCTGCGTCTTCTGTTCTTTCCGTTCCTCGGTATTATGCGGCGCAAAGAAAAATCTGACACCGCGACACCCCCGCCCAGTCAGCCGGATCGCGTCCATATCTTTTATGGTACGTTTCCATCTGAGATCGCGGCGACAGATTACTGCCTAACCCCGATCGGACGTAACAAACCTGAACCACTGACACGCGATCTTGCTGACGCCATGATCAACACGTCCGAGGTTGAGATTATTTTCGGCCCTAGCCGCATTGCCGCCGCCGTTCCCATGCTTGGCCCGAATTCCGATGGCCTATTGCGTCAAATCGGGGCAGCCAATACGGTGATTATAATCGCTGAAGCGGCCTTTGGCGGCCTGCCTTATACCCTCAATGACACCCCATCGCTTGTTTATGCTGGGCCCTACATCGCCCGCTAACCTTCGGAGACCCCAATGCTCGACACGACAACAGACCTAAAATCCATGCTCTCTCGCCCAGACCTGTTGTGCGAAGACGCATTCGTCGGCGGCAAATGGGTGAAGGCCAAAGATGGAAAAACATTCGATGTGACCAACCCGGCGCGCGGCGACGTGATCGCGCGGGTTGCTGACCTCAGCCGTGCTGAAATTGCCGATGCAATCCAAATCGCCGAAAACGCGCGCCACGACTGGGCGGCCCGAACAGGCAAAGACCGCGCGACCATTTTGCGCAAATGGTTCGATCTGATGATGACCCACCAAGAAGACCTCGCGATGATCCTAACCGCAGAACAGGGCAAACCTTTGGCCGAAGCACGCGGTGAAATCGGGTATGGCGCATCGTTCATCGAATGGTTCGCCGAAGAAGCCAAACGCATCTACGGCGAAACAATTCCCGGCCACATGCCCGACAAACGGATCACCGTAATTAAACAGCCAATCGGCGTGGCCGCAGGCATCACGCCTTGGAATTTCCCCAATGCCATGATCGCGCGCAAAGTCGCGCCCGCCTTGGCCGCAGGTTGTTCTTTTGTCATTCGCCCCGCGTCTCTGACGCCGCTTTCTGCCCTTGCGATGGGTAAGCTTGCCGAAGAAGCAGGGCTACCTGCCGGCCTGTTCAGCGTCGTAACGACAACATCGTCGTCCCAAGCGGGCAAAGAGTTTTGCGAAAACCCCCACGTGCGCAAACTCACCTTCACAGGGTCCACCGAAGTCGGGCGCATCTTGCTGAAACAGGCAGCTGATCAGGTCATGAAATGCTCAATGGAACTGGGCGGCAACGCGCCCTTCATCGTATTTGATGACGCAGATTTGGATGAAGCCGTCGTTGGCGCCATCGCGTGTAAATTCCGCAACAACGGTCAAACCTGCGTCTGCGCAAACCGGATTTATGTCCAGTCCGGCGTCTACGACGCCTTCGCCGCGAAGTTGAAAGACGCCGTTGAAGCGTTGAAAATCGGCGATGGCTTGTCAGATGGCACAGCACTTGGCCCCCTCATTGAACCTGCGGCGGTCGATAAGGTCCAAGAACACCTGACTGACGCGCTCGCCAAAGGCGGCGAAATCTTAACAGGCGGCAACCGGCATGACTTGGGCGGTTTGTTCTTTGAACCCACAATCGTAACCGGCGCAACCAAAGACATGCTTGTCAGCACAGACGAAACCTTTGGGCCTTTCGCACCCTTGTTCAAATTTGACGACGTTGATGATGTCATTGCACAGGCCAATGACACGATCTTTGGGCTTGCGTCATATTTTTACGCCAAAGACCTTAGCCGCGTCTACAAAGTAGCCGAGGCGCTGGAATACGGGATTGTCGGCGTAAACACCGGCATAATTTCCACAGAGGTCGCGCCTTTTGGTGGTGTAAAACAATCCGGCCTCGGGCGCGAAGGATCTTCACACGGCATCGAAGACTATCTTGAAATGAAATACATCTGCATGAGTGTGTGATGCTGCCAAATGCGCTGTCCTTTCTG
>CAYOSK010000129.1:0-7765 GCA_964406585.1 uncultured Octadecabacter sp.
TCAAAATGAAGGGATGCCGTTGGCGCTGCGACGGCGCCGGAATGCCGCGCCCAAATCGTCTGATAGTCATCTTTGTCTTGCGCATCCGCCGCGCGTTTTGCGGCGATGTAGGGCGGCAAGGGCATCGCGCCTGCATCATTCAACGCTGCATCAAAATCATCCCCACTTAGGTTGAAGTCCAAATAGGCCATCCCATTTTCGCGCCGCACAAAGACGGCCGACAGGGCGGATGAAAACACCACCGTTTCCCCATCACGCACCTTTCGCAAAGGTTTGACCAAACCCGCCCAAGTCCCATCCGCCTGTGGTTCCAATAGCGTGACTTCGATCTTGGACACACCGCCACCATCCGTTGTGTCTCGTCGCCGTTCTCCGAAAAGGCGCGCGGGAATAACTCTGGTGTCGTTCAGTACCAAATGATCACCGGCGCGCAGCACATCCCGCAGATCGCTGACGGTTCGATCCTGCATCGCGTCACGCGTTGCCACCAACAGTTTGGCTGACGTGCGCGGTTTTGCGGGCCGCACAGCAATGAGCCGTTCCGGCAAATCAAAATCGAATTCGCTGAGTTTCATCCTAGACCCTTAGTTCCCGACAGTGGGCGGCGGACGGCGGAAAATGTCTCGAAACATGCCCGGCGTCAGCGCGCTCAGCGGATTAACCAGCACCTGCGGGTTGTCAACCGGCCCCCGCAAATTGAAATTGAACCCAATCAGCCCTTCGCCCGGTCTCGTAAAAATCGCACCGAGCCCGTTCAGCAGATAAAACGGCGATATGACGCCTTGGAAATCCATCACTTGCGCCGCGCTCGAATAGACGCCGTCCATTGACAGCCCAAGCCCGGGACCAATCGCACTGGACTGCGTCACGATGACCTCGTTCGGCGTGAGGCGAAACTGTGCTTCAACATCCGAGAATAGAATGCCCTGACCGCCCATTTGGTTCAGCAATCCCACAACAGAAATCGCATCCAGCAGCGATGCAAGCGCTGGGGCGTCTCGTACTCGCACCCCCGACCCAACAACGGTTCCATCGTACGTGCCTTGGGCTCCTGTCGGGATCAATGTCAACTGCATATCCCCTTCGTAGGCAGACCGCAGCAGACCCGTCGCGCGCATCAGACTGCCCGCATCGTTGCTGACGATGCGCACCGCTGAACCGCCACCCGATGGCACCAGCGTCCCCCGAATTGGCGCTTGGCCGTTCACATTACCCGCAAACTGGCCTTGAAACCCGCTTGGGGACGTAAAGCTACCGCGAAAATCTTCGATGCTAATGCGGTCTGTGATTTGTAACCGATCCAGCGCAATTTCCATCGGGCCACCGTCACCGTTGCCCCCACCATTTGCGCCACCAAACCGCGCAGACCGCAGATCAATCGTGCCGCCCGCAACCTGTACTTCTGCGGGGCGTCCTCGTCCCCGCCCGATCAACACAACTGGCGCATTCAGCCATCCGCCAAGACGCACATTTTCAAACTCCGCCCGTTCCAAGCCGCCGCCTGCCGCAAGTCGTACGGTGCCCGTGGTTTGCAACCCCGGCGCCGAGATCGACAGTTGATCGATGCGCGGCGTTTCCCCCAACGCCCCGACAACGGTAAGCGCCCCGGCGGCGTTGCGCGCCTTGGACCACCCAAGCGCATCAAGGTTCAAACCTGTTCCACGTAAATCACTCGTTAGTCTGAACGATGGCGCCTGCTGATTGCTCAGATCAATCGCCAATTGCGCGGCACTGGCACCCGACACCATTCCCTGTGGCAGGTTGATATTGAACGTACTCAGAAACGCAGGGCCAATGGTGACATCAGCGGTTAAACGCGCGGTGCCCTCGGACCCAGCCCCAAGTGCGCGACTGAATGTGACTGTGCCGCCAACATCGCCCATTTGAACAGGTCCGCGCACTGTCAGGCTGTCGCGATCTGCGTTCAATTGCAGGGCAGTTGCCGTCAAGGTTTGTTCCGGAACAAGCGCGCCAGATCGGACATCTCGTAGATCTGCCTGCGCGGACCAAACGCGGTCATCAGGCGATATCCCACGCCCCAGCGGCATATCCAGCGTTGCTGCAATTCGCGCACGTCCTTGCGCAAAACTGACAGGTAAGTCCGAGTTGCGCAGGACATTCAAAGGTTCAAGCGCCAAAACCGACATCGCAGCGGTAATACGCCCCGACATAGCCAAATCAAAACGTGCGGGCGCATTGGGAATGCCTGTGACCGGGATCACCATTGTGCTTCCGGCCATGTCGATCCGGCCGCCTGTTGGTGCGTTCACATGTCCGCCGTTCAATGATAATGCCATGCGTTTTCCGACTATCGACAGCGCCCCACGCGCATTTTCTATCGGCGGCAAGGTCGGCATGAAACGCACCTGCGCGCCGCTGAATTCGAGCGACAGCGCGAAGTTTGGATCAACTTTCGGGGCAGCACGAAATGCGATCTGCGCATCATGTAAGTTCCCTGTCGCGATGTTGTCGACCAACCATTGCCGGGTGCGCGGCGTGACATCGGCGGGCCATAACCCCAAGACACGATTTGTTCCTATTTTGTCGGCCTGCGCATCCAGCGCCACTGACCAGCCATCAGTCGCGGCGCGAACTTGGCCTGACAACGCCACAGGCGTATCCCCAGACACAGCCACGGCCTGTCCTATATCGAGCGTGAACGGATCCAGACGAAGGCGGAAATCTACGCTCGCACCCGACACATCAACGGGGCCTTCGTACACACCATCTGGTGCAACGCTCATCTCTGAGAATTGAATTTGCCCCAGCAACGCCGCGGGCCAACCATCCACAAATTCGCGCAAATAGGTTTGGCCGGCCCCAACAACACGGCCCCAATCACTATCAACTTCGATCAGATCAAAGGTCAAAGCCTCTCGAAGGGGATCATAGCTAAGATAAGTGCGGGCCGACTGAAATGGTATGGGACGGGTTTGTGCGGTGGGCCGCAATTCGCCTTCCCCGATCTGAAGCGTTGCAGACGTGGATTGCAAATTACCCTCTGCATCTAACACACCCCGAACAGCCCCCGAAATCGGAGCATCCAAAACACTGAGCCAAGACAGCAAAGGTGATTGGCTCGCGATGTCATCGGCAGCCGCATCCGTGATCGCCAAACCAATATCGGCTTCGCGGCGCCCGCGGGTGCTTGAATAGGTCAGTTCTGCCTTGGTGACATAAGATCGGCCTGACAGAAGGGCGACATTTGCGCGAAGATCCAAATCGCCGCCGCGCAGATCTAGACCAATTCGGCCATCATCCACGACCCATGATCGCCCGGCCCGCGCGTCAACATAATTGATGATCAATCCGTCCGCAGTAATCTGTTCGAGCGCTTCAAGCGCACCTTGCTCGAACACGCCATCAATTTGTTCCAAGAGGCCCAAAAAACCATCCGCGGCCTCGACCGCAGCGGCCCCTTGCATGAAAGCCAAAGCAACGGTGCCATCTCGTGCGCGGCTCAGTGAGATTTGCGCGCCTTGCAGCGTGACGTTCTGCACCAGAACGCGCCCCTGCAACGCACCACGCGGGGACAATAACCCCTCAATTCGCGGAACCTGCGCCACAACGGTGCCATCCCCATCCCGAAGAACAGCATCTTGCAACACGAGTTGCGGATGCAGATCGCGCCCGATTGTGACCTTCATAGCCCCAAAATCCAGCGACCCACCGGCCAAAACATCCACGGCGCGGGTCTCTACGTCGCGCACAATCCAGCTGGGCGCGGTAATTTCACGATCTATCATTGCAATTGCTGCAATCGCCAACATTAACGCCGGTGCTGCAATGATCAGCAACACGGCCCGCACAGACCACCAGATACGCCTGCGCGGCGCTTCCGATTTACCATCGTCCTTTACGGACGCGTCTTCTTTTTGCGGACTACTGTCATTCATTGCCCTTTATATTCGCCGCTCGCGCCCTAGAACGCAAAGGGAATGAAACAAAAGGACTCCCCCCATGACTGAACTTAACGAAGGCATGCAAGCCCCTGACGTTTCGCTACCGCGAGACGGCGGTGAAATCGTGACATTGGCGGACATCAGCGGCCCAGTCGTTCTTTATTTCTATCCGCGCGATGACACCCCCGGTTGCACAAAAGAAGCAATTGGTTTCACCCAAGAGCTTGAGGCGTTCGCCGCATCCGGCGCAACGATTTTGGGTGTTTCCAAAGACACCGTCGCCAAACACGAAAAGTTCATCGCAAAGCACGATCTGAAAATCGCCCTTTTGTCAGATGAACATGGGGATGTCTGCGAACGCTACGGCGTATGGGTAGAAAAGAACATGTATGGAAAGACTTACCACGGAATCGAACGTGCCACATTCTTGATAAACGACGGCAAGATCGCACGCATCTGGCGTAAGGTGAAGGTGCCCGGACACGTTGATGCCGTGCTTGACGCCGTCCGTGCCATCTAGCGAATTGGGAACGTTGGGCTATGTTTCGGGTTCAACCAGATAGGGAGATCACGATGCCAACCCGACGTTCCTTTTTGGCCGCATCAAGCGCCACCATTACGCTTTTGCCGTTTGTTGCGCTGGGCGACGGACACGCGGCAACAGATGTGTTTGAAACCCCATCAGGGGGACAACTGCGGATCACGCCAGTATCGCATGCGTCCTTTATTATGGAAGCAGATGATCTGCGCATTGCCGTTGATCCCGTCGGCGGGGCCGAGAAATACCTAAACTCCGGCCCGGTCGATCTGATTGTTGTGACCCATTTTCACGGGGATCACTTTGATTTGAACACTTTGATCGGCATGACCGAGAACACGGACACGAAACTGGTCGTTAACGCAGCCCTTCCTGGCATGTTAAACGATGACCTTAGGGTGCGGGCAACGGCCATGGCCAATGGTGACAAAGGCACGGTGATGGGCGTCGATGTCGAAGCAATCGCAGCTTATAACCTGACCGAAGGCCGCACCGATTTTCACCCGCAAGGGCGCGACAATGGCTATGTGCTGACGATCGATGGGCTACGCGTGTATATTTCCGGCGACACCGAAGACGTTCCTGAAATGCGTGCGCTAAAAGACATCGACTTGGCCTTTGTCTGTATGAACCTTCCTTTCACCATGGACGCCCAAGCAGCTGCATCGGCCGTGTCGGAATTCGCGCCAACCTTTGTTTATCCCTACCACTACCGTGGACGGGGCAACGGAACGCAAGACCCAATGGAATTCGCCAATCTTCTGACCAGCGAAACAGAAACAAAGTTCGGGCCTTGGTACGGATGAACCACGCATGAACAGCAGGAATTGCAGCATATCTGACGCAATGAATCGTTGTAAGACGCCCCCCTGTCGCGTTAACGTATGGGTATGAAACAAGTTCCCAAACCCACCACGGATGATGCGCTTATTCAGGAATATCTGAATAAAGGCGGTAAGGTCTCCAAAGGGAAAACCAAACCCCTCAATCCCAGCCTTGGACTAAGTAAAAACGTTTGGAACCAAACGTTGACCAAAGAAGAAAAAGCCGCGCGCGACAAAAAATAGCGACATGCATGCCGAAAGTGGCCTGCGTGTCTGATTGGAAAAACCAGACCATGAAACCACTCGCCGAGATGGCAAACGATGTTTTGCGCACCGCCGATGGACGTGAAAAAACTGCACTGAGCCGCGACTATGCCAAACAATGGCGTTCGGCGCGGGATGCCGGAAAAACGCCGCCCCTAGGCACGGCCACACCACCGGATATGCCAGCAAGGCCGTCGAAACCAGAACTGCTGGACCCTCGTGATGTGCCACGCCGCAAACCCGGCACCCCCGAAGGCCGGATCGCAATTTTACATGCGGTCGCCCATATCGAACTTAATGCCGTCGATTTACACTGGGACCTGATTGCACGGTTTACAGACACTGCTTTTCCAATCGGATTCTATGATGATTGGGTGAAATCAGCCGATGAAGAATCCAAGCATTTTAATTTGATGTGCGACTGTCTTGAGGCACATGGCAGCCATTATGGCGCCCTTGCGGCCCACGCCGGCATGTGGCGGGCTGCACAAGATACGGCGAGCGACCTCATGGGCCGTCTCGCGGTTGTGCCGATGGTTCTCGAAGCGCGAGGCCTTGATGTAACACCGGGCATGATCAAGATTTTCCAGCAGGCGAAAGACCAACAAACGATTGACGCACTCAACGTCATATACGCCGAAGAGGTTCACCACGTTTCTTACGGGTCAAAATGGTTTCATTGGTTGTGTGGACGCGACGGGATTGACCCGACACCGGAATTTCATCGCCTTGTACGCCGTTATTTTCATTCGGACTTGCGCCCCCCCTTCAACGAAGAAAAACGCGCAGAGGCAGGTATCCCGCCCGATTTTTATTGGCCGCTGGCTGCAGAAGGCGCGCGTTAACTAAGATGCCCCTAGTTGACCTATGGGTCATCGGCACATTTGCGCTCAAAAAGACTCATACCGCGCTGAATTAACACAAATTTGGGCAAAAACCTTGCCAGCGATTCCGCCACCCGTTAACACGGCGTGACGCGATCTTGCTGGGGGGCGCGCGTTTATTGGATGCTTTGCTTGAAATTCGAGCATCCATTTATGGGATGGGACAGGAAAGACACGTGAAAGCACGCCTGATACAGTCACTGCATGCGGCGCTCGAAAAACGCTTCCCCGAGAAGCGGCTTTTCCTGCGATCCGACACAGAAACCAGGTTCATTCGGCTGAAACCGGAAACCCAGCTTGTCGCATGGGCCGGCAGCGCGCTGATTGTTAGCTGGACGATTATTGCGACAGCGGTGTTGTTGATGGACAGCATCGGCGCGGGGAATTTTCGCGCCCAGGCACAGCGGGATCAATCAACATACGAAGACCGCTTGAACGCCTTGTCATCAGAACGAGATGCGCGCGCATCCGAAGCCGTCGCCGCACAGGCGCGGTTTTCTTCCGCACTTGAACAGATTTCGGTGATGCAATCCGAACTGCTTCGGTCTGAGGATCGCCGCCGTGAGCTGGAAACAGGGCTTGAAGTCGTACAGGCCACATTGCGCCGCACGATGGGCGAACGTCGGGACGCAGAAAACCAAATTGCGGCACTTGAGGCGGCTATAAGCGGCGACGGTGATGTCTCGACAGGGTTTGCACAGGCCGGCGATGCGTCTGGTACTGTAGATTTATTGGCCACCGCACTTGCCGATACGGCCGCTGAACGTGACAAGATCGCGTCAGACGCAGAATTTGCCCTCAGCCATGCTGCTGAAATGGAACTTGAGCTGCGTCTTCTTCAAGAACGCAACAGCCAGATTTTCGGCCAGCTTGAAGAAGCCTTTACCGTATCGGTTGAACCACTGGACAACATGTTCCGCGCCGCCGGTATGAACCCCGATGATGTTTTGGATCAAGTACGCCGCGGGTATTCTGGCACAGGCGGTCCACTTACGCCGCTTCAGTTTTCAACCCGAGGCGGTGGCGAAGACCCGGATGCAGCGCGTGCCAATGGCATTCTGCGGTCAATGGATCGGTTAAATCTTTATCGTATCGCCGCTGAACGAATCCCATTCGACATGCCGGTTCGGTCTGGGTTCCGTTTCACTTCAGGCTTTGGAATGCGCTGGGGCCGTATGCACAACGGCACTGACTTTGCAGCACCAATCGGTACCCCTATATACGCGCCAGCGGACGGTGTTGTGACCTTTGCAGGCTGGTCGTCAGGATATGGACGCCTCGTTAAGGTACAGCATGCCTTCGGCATCGAAACACGTTATGCCCACCAGGCACGAATTCGCGTAGAAGTTGGAC
>CAYOSK010000130.1:0-7636 GCA_964406585.1 uncultured Octadecabacter sp.
GCAATGGAATAGTGTTCGCCGCACCAAGCGTCGGCTGCGCGCTCAGCTCACACCGATTGGCCGCGTCAAAGCTGGCTTGGCATTGATCGGATGTCATTTGATCCTGCGCCATGGCTGGTGTGCCTAGCAAAAAGAGCGCGAAGAAAAGGTTCTTCACGTTTCAAGCCCGGTTAGGGCAGCCGCGAACTCTTCGGGGTCAAACGGGGCCAGATCATCGATTTGTTCACCCACCCCAATTGCGTGAATCGGAAGGCCGAATTTGTCTGCCAACGCCACAAGAACGCCACCCTGGGCCGTCCCGTCAAGCTTTGTCATCACCAAGCCGCTGACATCGGATAATTCTTGGAACGTTTTCACCTGCGACAGCGCATTTTGACCCGTCGTTGCATCCAAAACCAACAATGTATTGTGCGGTGCGTCGGGGTCTTTCTTGCGGATCACCCGCACGATTTTTGACAGTTCTTCCATCAGATCGGCACGGTTCTGCAATCGCCCCGCCGTATCGATCATCAACAAATCCGCGCCATCGCGCGCCGCCTGCTCCATCGCTTCGAACGCCAAAGATGCGGGATCGGATCCTTCTGGCGCCGTCAAAACCGGAACGCCAGCGCGGTCCCCCCAGACTTGCAATTGTTCAACAGCCGCGGCACGAAACGTATCACCCGCTGCAATCACAACCTTTTTGCCTGCTGCCTGAAACTGGCTCGCCAGTTTGCCAATGGTCGTCGTTTTGCCCGACCCGTTCACGCCAACGACCAGCACGACCTGTGGCTTTGTGGGGTAAAGCGGCATGGGGCGTGCAACAGGTTCCATGATCCGCGCTACTTCATTGGCAAGAAGTTCCTTGATTTCTTGGGTCGAAAGCCGCTTTCCGAAACGCCCCTCGGCCATATTGGCCGTAACGCGCAGGGCAGTATCAACCCCCATATCCGCGCTGATCAGCAGTTCTTCGAGTTGTTCGAGCATGTCATCGTCAAGTTCCCGGCGAACAACTGTCTTTTTATCTCCGCGTCCCAACAGGCGCCCCAGCAAACCAGGTTTCGCTGCGGCCTCTTGCTGTGCGGCTTGCTCAGCCAACCGTGCCTCTTCCGCACGACGGGCGGCATCTGCGGCTGCTTGCGCATCACGGGTTTCTTTTTCTGCCTGTTCTTGTGCTTGTTTGGCGGCGCGTTCTTGCGCAGCGCGTTCGGCATCCTGTGCCGCCTGTACCCGCGCCGCTTCGGCGGCTCGCTCTGCATCCAAACGGGCGGCGGCGGCGCGTTCTTTGTCCGCGGCTTCCTTTTCGGCTGCCGCTGCAGCTTCGTCTGCCACCCTTTGATGATCTTGTCGTATGCGATCGCGTTCTTGCTCAGTTGCAATATCCGCCTGTCGCTTGTCTTCTTGTGCTTGACGCTGTGCTGCCTCGCGATCCGCTTGTTCACGGCGATCTTGTTCGTCACGCTCGGCTTGCGCGGCCGCTGCCCGTTCGGCGTCCTGCTGTGCATCGGTCTGCGCCTGCTCTGCGGGTGCATCGACGATCACGTCTTCTTCAACACCGCCATCGCCCACAATTGCATCAAGGCCATCCTCGATTTTAGAGGAAGATTTGAACAATCGATCTTTTAGTTTCTTGAAAAACGCCATTTGCGCCCCGCTTTAGTCTTCCCGTAACACTTAAGCGGCCTAATGCGCGGAAGAAACCCGCGTCCGCACAATTTCCACACGTCCGCCCTAGTTGAACCCAACTGTAACGCTAGGAACTGGGCCAAATTGCATTAGATGTACCGTATGACTTTGCGCAACCCTCTGCCGATTTTCGCGTTCGCGACCCTCGCCGCCCCGATGCTGATCGCGGTGGGTGCCGTGTTTGGGGGTGTTTGGGCCGTCACTGCATTGGTTTGGATGACCGCGCTTACAGCCAGTTTGGATGAATTGATAACATGGGTGTTGCCGTCGGTTGAGGGGGATGAATTTCCAGCGGCGGATGGATTGTCCTTATCCTTGGCGATTGCGCATTTCGTCCTTTGGGTGATTGTGATCGTCAATTTGGGCCGCGACGATCTCGTCACTTGGGAGAAACTGACAATTTTTGCTGCTGCTGGGTTATTCATGGGGCAAGTTAGCAATTCCAACGCACATGAATTGATCCACCGCCCCGGGCGGTGGCTGCGACGTGCAGGCCGCTGGATATATATCTCGGTTTTGTTCGGACATCATTTTTCTGCACATACTTTGGTTCATCATGTGCATGTTGGCACCCGCGCTGACCCGAGTACCGCCCGGCGCGGCGAAAGTTTCTATCGGTTCTTTGTTCGGGCGTGGAAAGGTGGTTTTCGCGAAGGATTGAAAGCAGAAAACAAACGTTTTCCCCGGCTTGGCCGCCCTTCTTACCGTCATCCTTATGTGGCCTACATTGTTGGCGCGGGTCTTATGCTTGCGGCCGCCGTTGTCTTGGGCGGGGCCAAAGGTGCCTTGGCTGCGATTTGCCTTGCGGGGTTCGCGCAAGTCCAATTGATGATGTCGGATTACGTGCAACACTACGGCTTGTCGCGTCGGATTATGGACAACGGCAAACCCGAACCTGTTGATGCGCGCCATTCGTGGAATGCGCCGCACGTGATGTCATCGGCCCTGATGCTGAATGCGCCGCGCCATTCAGATCATCATGCCTATCCAGCGCGCCCTTTTCCCGCGCTGCGACTTGATCACACCATGCCTATGCTGCCCCGCTCGCTTCCTGTTATGGCTTGTGTCGCTCTTTACCCGCGCCTGTGGCGACGTGTGATGGACCCGCGTGTAGCCGACTGGCAAGAGCCTGCGCATTAAAGCAACGGGGCTGGTTTTCACCAACACAAACCTTCACACTGTGCCTATGCGTCTTCTTTTTTTCATCGCCATCGCCGCCACACCTGCCTTTGCAGAAGAACCACTAAACGGCGACGCCTTCGAAGCCCTCGTGACAGGAAAAACCCTAACGTTTTCAACAGCCAATGGCCCTTATGGCACCGAATACTACGCCCCAAACCGCCAAGTAATCTGGTCGGTCACAGGCGGCGATTGTATTACAGGGGAATGGTACGAAGAGATCGCCCAAACGGGCCCAAATATCTGCTTCATCTATGAAAACAGCACCGAAGCCCAATGTTGGCAAGTTTTTGACGAGGGCGGAAAAATACGCGCGGATTTCATGAACCGCCCCGGAACGACCGTTCTTTATGAAGCCGTCGAAAGCGAACCGCTGGTCTGTGGCGGGGTCGGGACTTAATCCATCAAAACAGGCTGCCCTGATCAGACGGCGGTGCCTTTGGTTTAGGCTTCGTATGTTTTGCAGCAGGCGACATGGTTCCATCTGCAAATTCTATTTCCAATGATTGCGCCGCTTTCGCAGATTTTGCGTCCGTCACAACTGCACCGTCGCCGCGCACAACTGCATATCCTCGTTTCAGGGTTTCGCGATACCCGAGTGTTTCGCGCATCCGATCCAGTGCGTCCAATCTGGATGTGCGCCGATCCATATCGCCCTGTGCGACGCCGACAAGCCGCCTGAGCACCGCGGCAAGGTCTTTGCCTGCACGGGCTTGCAACATGACGATCCCGTCAGGGCGTAAACGCCGGGCTTGTCCGTTTAGTTCGCGCCCTGCCTGCGACGTTGTTCGTGACAGCGCCGGCGCCAAGCGGCCCGATACAGTCACGAGCCGTTCGCGCCCACGTGACATGCGTGCCTCTAACACCGAAGGCCTTAACAAACCCGACGCTTCGCCAAGGCGCAAACGCCCATTTTGCACTCGTGCCCTTAGCGCTACGTCAAGTTTTTCTGACCAATAATCAAACCGTTGACGCGCGTCTTCTGCCAATTGATCCGGCCTGGGCAACGCCCGCGCAAGATCCGCGACACGTTGTTTGCGCCGCGCCACGCCTTCGCTTGCCGCCCGCGTCGCCCGTGCACCCATTTGATCCACCGCTGCCAACAGCTCTAAACGCACAGGCACCGCCATTTCGGCCGCGGCCGTAGGTGTGGGCGCGCGCTGATCCGATACATAGTCAATAATCGTTGTATCCGTTTCATGTCCAACCGCAGAAATCAGTGGAATCGCTGATGAAGCCACAGCCCGCGCAACGATTTCTTCGTTGAACCCCCACAAATCTTCGATCGACCCACCCCCACGTGCCACAATGATTAAATCCGGGCGCGGCAATGCTCCGCCGGGCGTCATCGCATTGAACCCATCAATCGCATGCGCAACCTGCCCCGCGCAGGCTGAGCCTTGAACGGCAACAGGCCACACCAAAACCTTGCGGGGGAAACGATCCCGCAAACGGTGCAAAATATCGCGAATGACCGCCCCGGTTGGGGATGTAACAACGCCGATCACGTCCGGCAAGAACGGCAAAGGCTGCTTGGCCGACGCCGCAAATAAACCTTCGGCATCTAACAACTTTTTACGCTTTTCTAGCATCGCCATAAGCGCGCCAACCCCGGCAACAGAAACCTCGGTGGCATTTAACTGATACTTTGACTGGCTCCCAAAGGTGCTCATGCGGCCCTGAACAACAACTTCCATTCCCTCTTCGGGGATCACCGAAAGCGCGCCAACCTGTCCTTTCCATGTCGTACAGGCCAGAACATTTCGGTCATCTTTCAGATCGAAATACAAATGCCCCGAACGTGCGCGCACAACGCGCCCGACTTCGGCTTTTACCCTGACGTGGCCAAATTCCCCTTCGATCGCGCGCTTCACTGCGCCGGACAGTTCGCTCACTGTAAACTCGGGGGTGTTGCCTGCGTTTTCGGGTTCGTCGATCAGGTCCATCAGGGTCTCTTGTGCTGGGGTCACGCGCACCTTAGAACGCCCGCAACCGGAAGGGAATTGCCAGATGAACATCCTGATTTTGGGCGGCGGCGGTCGCGAACACAGCCTTGCATGGGCCGTCAAACAAAACCCCAAATGCGATCGCTTGATTGTCGCGCCGGGCAACGCAGGAATTGCCCAAATCGCAGACTGCGCCGCGTTAGATATTGAAAACGGCGATGCTGTCGCGGCCTTCTGCGTCGAAAACGCAATTGATTTCGTGATCATCGGACCGGAAGCCCCCCTCGCGGCAGGCGTTGCGGACGTCCTGCGCGCAGATGGGATAACAGTTTTCGGATGTTCCAAAGCAGCAGCACAGTTGGAATCGTCCAAGTCTTTTACAAAAGCCATCTGCGATGCCTGCGATGCGCCAACGGCGGCCTACGCCCATTTTACCGATGCAACGTCAGCTCATGCCTATGTTGATGCACAAGGTGCGCCCATCGTGATCAAGGCCGATGGCCTCGCCGCGGGAAAAGGTGTGGTCGTGGCGATGGACCTTGCACAAGCCCACGCTGCAATTGACGACATGCTGGGCGGGCAATTCGGGGACGCCGGAGCAGAAGTTGTCATCGAAGAATTCATGGATGGCGAAGAGGCATCGTTCTTTATCCTATGTGACGGAGAAACGGTTCTGCCCGTCGGGACAGCCCAAGACCACAAACGCGCCTTTGATGGGGACAAGGGCCCGAACACCGGTGGTATGGGGGCCTATTCTCCCGCACCGGTTTTGACAGATGCGATCGCACAAATCGCACTTGATCAGATCGTCAAGCCAACCGTGGCCGAAATGGCCCGTCGCGGGACGCCCTTTCAGGGAATTCTCTACGCGGGATTAATGATCAAAGATGGCCAACCGCGTCTGGTTGAATACAACGTGCGCTTCGGTGATCCCGAATGTCAGGTCCTGATGATGCGGTTGGGTGCCCAAGCGTTCGACCTATTGCACGCTTGCGCAGAAAACCGGCTCAATGACATCGCTCCGCACTGGGCTGACGATCATGCCATGACCATCGTCATGGCTGCAAACGGTTACCCGGGAACATATGAAAAAGGAAGCGTAATCAACGGATTGGATGCACTTTCCGAAACGTCCAGCGAAATGACATTTCATGCCGGCACAACCACAAAAGACGGCCAAGTCATTGCCAATGGCGGCCGTGTTCTCAACATTACGGCGCGCGGCGCAACCCTGTCACAAGCCCATGCCAAAGCTTACGCGCTTACTCGCCAAATCGATTGGCCCGACGGGTTCTATCGCAATGACATTGGACACCGCGCGCTCTAATCGGCTTCTTTGGTTTCTTCAATACTCCCGCCGGAGGCACCTCGCCACCACCCTAATCGGCCGCACCGCATTCCAACGCCAGCAAAACCATACCCCAAAAAACAACAAAAGCCGCGCCCTTCAGCGCGGCTTTTTCAATCTAGCAGCCTTTGGGTTAAGCGGCAGGGGCTCGGCTGGCCAATGTGTCGGTGATCTCTAATCCTGCATCCGTCTCGTTGCCGTTGCCCACCGCCGCAATTTCGCGGGTCAAACGCTCCAGCGCGGCTTCGTACAACTGACGCTCAGAATAGCTTTGCTCGCGCTGATCATCGGCCCGGTGCAGATCGCGCACGACTTCTGCGATGGCGATCAAATCACCAGAATTGATCTTTTGTTCGTACTCTTGCGCGCGACGCGACCACATGGCCTTTTTAACTTTGGCCTTCCCTTTCAGTGTCTTCATTGCATCTGCGACAACATCGGGTGCTGACAGCGACCGCATACCGACCTCTTCGGCCTTGTTCGTCGGGACCCGCAACGTCATCTTGTCTTTTTCAAAGGCGATCACAAACATTTCCAATTCGAACCCGGCAATTTCTTGTGTTTCGATCGACACAATCTTGCCAACTCCGTGGGCTGGATAGACAACGAAATCGTTGGGGCTGAATTCACTTTTCTTCTTGGCCATGAGGTTTCCTTTTCTCAAAGCGGTGTCACCAGAACGCACAAAAGGAACAAGAGCCCAAAGGCCCTTGTCCGTATCTAACAAATCTGGATCAACAATTACGCGGCATTAACCGCTCTATAGCACAAAAATCACCTGATTCCTAGAAGGCTTAGCCACCTTCACCGGCCGCTTCGGAAAACAGCTCCAGCTTACCGTCTTTGCCGTCCATCTCGTCGGCACTCGGCAATGGATCTTTCTTGGTGATGATCACGGGCCACATTTCGGAATACTTGCGGTTGAATTCGACCCACTTTTCCATGTCCGGTTCTGTGTCCGGGCGAATGGCATCAGCCGGGCATTCCGGTTCGCACACGCCGCAGTCGATGCACTCGTCAGGGTGGATCACCAACATGTTTTCACCCTCATAGAAACAATCTACGGGGCACACCTCAACACAATCGGTGTATTTGCAGGCGATACAATTGTCGTTGACGATATAGGTCATGAAACGTCCATTTATGTCGGTCCAGTCGTCTTTAGCCCCCACCTGCCCGGCCTTCAAGACCTGACGTGGTGTTTGCGTCACCGGGCCCCTTTGAGGATATCCATATCTCGGCGGTCTTTTTTAGTTGGTCGTCCACCAACCCTTTGTTCCAATGGATTAATGCGGGGTTCGCGCGCGGGGGTCAAATCTTCGTATAGGGCTTGGGCTTCTGGGGCGGGGCCGCGCCGCACACCAAGTGCGATGACTTTTATAACGCGAACTTCGTCTTCTTTTGGAAACGTCAGCACCACACCCGGTGAAATGGTGCGGCTTGGCTTGGACACGGCCGTTCCATCAACACGAATACGCCCTGATTTCACCAAAGCCGC
>CAYOSK010000131.1:0-7626 GCA_964406585.1 uncultured Octadecabacter sp.
GCGGCAGAGGGCCCCGTTCGCCGCGTGGCTCTCGGATCCGTCTATCAGCCGGACTAAGAGAGGACTCAGTCACATGACAAACGTAGTAATTGCATCCGCCGCCCGCACCGCTGTGGGCAGCTTTGGGGGCGCATTCGCCAACACCCCCGCCCATGATCTTGGCGCCGCTGTCCTCAAAGAGGTGGTCGCCCGCGCGGGCATCGACGCAAGCGATGTATCTGAAACCATCCTTGGTCAGGTGCTGACCGCAGGTCAGGGCCAAAACCCTGCGCGCCAGGCGCATATCAACGCCGGCCTGTCCAAAGAAGCCGCCGCTTGGTCGATCAATCAGGTCTGTGGGTCTGGCTTGCGCGCGGTCGCGCTGGGCGCACAGCACATCATGCTGGGCGATGCATCAATCGTTGCGGCTGGTGGACAAGAAAATATGACATTGTCCCCCCATGCCCAGGCCATGCGTGCAGGCCAGAAAATGGGTGACATGAAACTGATCGACACGATGATCAAAGACGGTTTGTGGGATGCGTTCAATCAATACCACATGGGCCAAACCGCCGAAAACGTCGCAGAACAATGGCAAATTTCGCGCGACATGCAGGACGAATTCGCGGTTGGTTCCCAGAACAAAGCGGAAGCCGCCCAAAAGGCCGGAAAATTTGCAGATGAAATCGTGCCGTTTACTGTGTCCACCCGCAAAGGCGATATTGTCACAGACGCAGATGAATACATTCGTCACGGCGCCAATATCGAAGCGATGCAGAAAATGCGCCCTGCATTCACCAAAGACGGGTCTGTCACAGCTGCCAACGCATCCGGGTTGAACGATGGCGCAGCTGCGACATTGTTGATGTCCGCGGACGAAGCGGAAAAGCGCGGCATCGAACCGCTTGCACGTATTGCGTCCTATGCGACAGCGGGTCTGGACCCCTCTATCATGGGCGTCGGACCGATCTATGCGTCGCGCAAAGCGTTGGATAAGGCGGGCTGGTCTGTCGAAGATCTCGACCTTGTAGAAGCCAACGAAGCCTTCGCCGCACAGGCCTGTGCTGTGAACAAAGACATGGGCTGGGATCCGGCCATTGTGAACGTGAACGGCGGCGCCATCGCGATTGGTCACCCCATCGGGGCGTCCGGTTGTCGTGTCCTGAACACGCTCTTGTTCGAAATGAAACGCCGTGACGCCAAAAAAGGCCTCGCAACACTGTGCATCGGCGGCGGTATGGGTGTCGCGCTTTGTGTTGAGCGTCCCTGATTATTTCGCATCCGCAGCGTAATTATATTGCGCTGCGGATTTATTCAGAATAATAACATTACCGAAGGAAATTCTTGGAGGAGACAGATTATGGGACGTGTTGCACTCGTTACCGGCGGTTCACGCGGGATCGGCGAAGCCATTTCGAAGAAATTACAGGCTGATGGGTATAGCGTGGCTGCGACCTATGCAGGCAACGACGAAGCCGCGGCAAAGTTCACCGAGGCGACGGGCATTAAGACATACAAATGGAATGTCGCGGATTACGAAAGCTCTGCGGCGGGCATCGCGCAAGTCGAAGCAGACCTAGGCCCAATCGAAGTTGTTGTCGCCAACGCCGGGATCACCCGCGATGCGCCGTTCCATAAAATGACGCCACAGCAGTGGAACGACGTTATTGATACAAACCTGACAGGTGTGTTCAATACAGTCCATCCTGTCTGGCCTGGCATGCGCGAACGAAAATTTGGCCGCGTGATTGTGATTTCTTCAATCAATGGTCAGAAAGGCCAGTTTGCTCAGGTGAACTATGCCGCGACGAAATCTGGCGACCTTGGCATCGTGAAATCATTGGCCCAAGAAGGCGCGCGCGCGGGGATCACAGCCAACGCTGTTTGCCCCGGGTATATCGGCACTGAAATGGTCATGGCGGTGCCGGAAAAAGTCCGTGAATCTATCATCGGTCAGATCCCTGCGGGGCGTTTGGGCGAACCCGATGAAATCGCGCGTTGTGTGGCGTTTTTGGCGTCTGATGACTCCGGGTTCATCAACGGGTCAACGATTTCGGCAAACGGCGCCCAGTTTTTCGTCTGATTAGACTGCCTGAAACGACAAAAGGGCGGGGTGTTATCCCCGCCCTTTTTGCATCTGGTGTTTGGTTTAGCGTCCGAAGATGCCCGCGATCATGCGTCCAAACGCACCGGCCCGCTCAGAGCGTGCTTTAGCAATAATTTGATCGATTTCACGTTGTGACAGTCGGTTGTTCATGGGTTCAATCCTTTGATGGGGTTGCTCCTCCCATGCATCAAACATAGCGCTACTTTGGTGTGATCAGTACCGACTATCCTTGCAACCCCGCTCTGCGTTTTGCGCAATGACCCTAACAAAAGGTGAACAATTTTGACGTGATGGTATGGGCCATAAACGCGCAAACCATCCGCGGAGCGCAGATTTCAGAACCGTTTCAAATGCTGTGGGGTGTCCGAATTGTTTGGCGGGTCTTACCCATTTTCCGAGTGGGTGTCGCCGGGGCGTGTGCTGGCACAACTGCGCCAGCACCTGTGCGATCAACCCGCCGAAAGGCGTGTGATTTCTTCTTTGATGTGTAGCTTTTCTTTCTTGAGGCGTGAAATCTCAAGGTCATCGATACCCGGGCTGCGCTGGGCAAGTTCAACTGTATCGGACAGTTTCGCATGCTTTTTTTTGAGTTCCTGCAGGTGTGACGTCAAGCTCATGTGTAGTCTCCTCACTGAAGTTTCGGTCCTAAAAGTTGACCATAGAATTTTGCGTCTGTCACGCCGCACAGCAGCAATCGGACGCAGCTTCCAACGTGGCGCGCAAAAGTTGACGAATTCCTAATCGGGAAAGGGGAATTCCGCGCCGTTTCGTAAAACTGCACTAATTTCGGTCCGATAGTCGTCCCCATCATGGGTATGTTTCGGTCCATCATGCAAAATAACAGGGGCCGTGAGCACAAATGGCGCCTGTCCCCCTTTGCGCGCAGATAGGATAAATCGATCCGCCGAACGGCCGGTGCGGCCTGCGATAGGGGTCACGCGGACGGTGCCAAAACGCGCATCAAGCCCTGCCAAGACATCCGGCAACCGGTCGGCTTTTTGGATCAGGGTTAGCCACCCCTTATGTTTCAAACGCCGATATGCCACGTCCAGCCAATCGGCCGTATCCGTGGCACCGCCAAAGGCCAAATCACGATCCGGAAGGGGGCTGGAATTGCCCGACTTGCGATCAAAATAGGGCGGATTTACAAATACATGGTCGAATGTCATTTGCCGAATGGCGGGGGATAATGTGCGAATGTCGCAACAGTCAATCTGCGCGGTGAACCCGTTTGCATCCGCGTTGGCACGGCAAAGATCGGCGTAGTGGGGTTGCAGTTCAACGCCATGCAGCGCAAGGCGATCTACTCGTGCCGCAAGACACAAAAGGGCCGCGCCTGTCCCACACCCCAGTTCCAAAACTGTTTGGCCGGGCTTTGCGGGCACGGCTGCCGCCAACAAGACCGGATCAACACCTGCGCGATAGCCTTTGAGAGGTTGTTCCAGAACCAAACGCCCACCCAGAAATGCATCGCGGGTCGTGTCCATCATTGACCCAAATCAATGTTGTTGGCCTTCATCACAGATGTTGCCAAGAAATGATCCTCGCGGCGCACCATCAACCGACGTGGCAATATGCCCAACGATCCGTCAAGGATGCTCATATTTACGTCCAACTCGAACACCTCTATATCCTCCCCTTGGAGAAGGGCTTTGGCGAAGGCGATGACAGTAATGTCATTGGTGCGAAGAAGTTCTTTCATACCCCGACTTAAGGTGTTTCAAACGCCTTTGTCGAGCAACACACGGAGCATTTGCATGAGCCTGGATCACGCCGCGACAAAGCCACATGAACGTTTGGCAGCCGCCTTGTCCGATGAAATGGCCGCTGTGAACGTTCTGATCAGGGATCGCATGGCGTCAGAACATGCGCCCCGCATCCCCGAAGTCACTGCCCATCTGGTCGAGGCTGGTGGCAAACGCCTGCGCCCCATGCTGACATTGGCCGCGGCCAAGCTGTGCGGTTATGATGGGCCCTACCATGTGCATCTGGCGGCGACGGTCGAATTTATTCATACGGCGACATTGCTGCATGATGATGTCGTGGATGAAAGCGCACAGCGACGGGGGCGGCCGACGGCAAACCTGCTCTGGGACAATACTAGTTCGGTTCTTGTGGGCGATTATCTGTTCGCGCGGTCTTTTCAGCTTATGACAGAAACCGGCAGCTTGGATGTCTTGCGTATTTTGTCCAATGCCTCTGCTACCATCGCAGAAGGCGAAGTTTTGCAGCTGACCGCAGCGCAGGATTTGGCCACGACCGAAGCGATCTATTTGCAAGTCGTGCGTGGAAAGACGGCGGCCTTGTTTTCCGCCGCGATGGAGGTCGGGGGCGTGATCGCGAACCAAGACGCAGCCATCGTTCAGGCGCTGTTTGATTACGGTGATGCGTTGGGCGTTGGATTCCAGATCGTTGACGATCTGTTGGACTACGCAGGCACCGACGCGACTGGTAAAAACATTGGTGATGACTTCCGTGAACGCAAACTAACGCTGCCAGTGATCAAAGCCGTGGCTTTGGCCGATGAAGAAGAACGCGCCTTTTGGACCCGGACCATTGAAAAAGGCAAACAGGACGACGGCGATCTGGATGTCGCGCTTGGTTTGTTGGCCAAACACAAAACGCTCGAAGCAACACGCCTCGACGCGCTTGATTGGATGGAAAGGGCCAAGACCGCTTTGGCACCGTTGCCTGATCATGACATCAAATCGATGCTGATTGATCTGGCGGACTACGTCGTTGCGCGGGTGCGCTAGGGCAATATACGGGTCATCTGGACCCACCATTCAGGGTGATCTTGGGCGATTTTGGCCGCCGTGCGTTGGGCAGTTGGCGCGTCCGTGAACAATCCCCAACAGGTGCTTCCCGAACCAGACATGTCTGCATCCACCGCGTCGGGGCGCAATGCGCCCAGAACGTCCTGAATCACGGGGGCAATGCTCTCTTGGCTTGCCACTTTTGTCAGGTCGTTGCGCTGACCCAGACTCCAGATTTCAAAATCATCGCGATCTTTGATCCCATCCATGTCCGCAAGCCCAAGCGAGCTGAAATCGTAAAGGGCATCATGCAGCTTGAACACAGTGCCCGTCGGCACAACAACACGCGGGTTCACAAGAACAAGCCATCCATCAGGCTGATAAGGCGCTTGGATCAGATCCTCGCCGATCCCCCGCATCAGCGTCGCATTTGGCGCGCGCAGGCAAACCGGCACATCCGCCCCTAATTGCAATGCTTCTTGCGTGCTTAGAACCGCAACGCCCCACAGTTCAGCCAGCAGATGTAGGATGCAGGCTGCGTCGGATGAACCGCCACCGATCCCCCCACCGTGTGGAAGGTTTTTGCGAAGATGTATCGCAGCCCCAGTTGATACACCGCGCACTTCACGCAGTTCGTTGGCAGCCTTCAAGACAAGATTACTGTCGTCCGTTGGCACACCCTCCGCGAACGGCCCGTCGACCGTTAGTGTCAGGCCATCTGCAGGGGTTGCCCGCAAAACGTCGCCAAATTCGGTGAAAACCACCAACGATTCCAGGAGGTGATAGCCATCTTCGCGCAACCCGGTCAGGTGCAGCGATAGGTTTATCTTAGCCGGAGCATTCCGGATCAAAAGGGTGTCAGTTGTCGTCATTCGCGACATCCACCGCGGGGGCAGGTGTTTGCCCATCCTCTGCGTAGACGGCGTCGAGCCCGATGTTCAGCTTGCGTCGAATCCGCTCCGCCTCGGCATCTTCGGGTTCAAAAGATAACGCGCGGCGCCACTGGAATCGTGCTTCGACCGCGCGGCCGACCCTCCAATAGATGTCGCCTAAATGGTCGCTGATGACAGGATCGTTGGGTTCCAGTTCTGCGGCACGTTCCATCGGCGCAACGGCATCCTGATAACGGCCCAGTTTGTAATAGACCCATGCAAGGCTATCCACGATCGCACCACTATCCGGGCGCGCGGCTTCAGCGGTTTCGATCATGGCCAATGCTTCGGCATAGTTATCGGTCATGCCGCGATCGACCATAGAATACCCTAGATAATTTAGGACGGATGGGTTTTCGGGGTTCAGCGCCAAGGCCGTCCGGAAATCCGCCTCGGCTGCGGGCCAATCATCCATCCGCTCAAACGTGATCCCGCGTGAATAATGCAGCCACCAGCGAATAGGCGCATCGTCGGGGTATCCGGCCAAAGCTGCGCCATAGGCTGCGTTGGCTTCTGCGAAATTGCCTTGGCGGCGCTGGATATCGCCAATGGATGCATGGGGGAGTGGCAACGCGGGGTGACTGCGCGTCAATTGGGTCAAAACCTCAATCGCTTGATCATACCGCCCGTCAAGGCGCAGGGCTTCGGCGCGGCCCATTTCGGCGCTATGAAAGGCCGGATGATCGGTACTGACTTGTGCAAATGTTGACGCGGCTTCGTGATGTTGTTCCAACGCATTCAAAAGGGTCGCAGTTGCGATTTGGGCGTCGGCGTTGTCTGGCGCGATATAGCGTGCAGCCTGCGCATACAACAGCAGGTAACTTTCGTTGGCTTCGCCCTGCAACACATCCGATAGCCCTTTGAAGGCGTGCGCTACGCCGTCACTTGCGCTGTTGATCGGTAGCGAGAGATCCGGCACCCCGTTGCTTTGCACGGCTTGACGCAACGCCGTAATTTCTGATGCTGGATCGTTCCCAAAGGCACGCTCTAATATGCCTTGGGCGCGTTCATAATCCCCTAACTGGCACAATATGTGCAGGTGCGTGATTACCGTTTCTCGGGTCGGCGGAATGCCTGTTTCAGCGGGCAGCGAAAAGATCGCGTCAGCGGCCTCTAGATCGCCAAGGAATACGAAGGCAAACGCCTTGTGTTGCTGACCAAAGGCGCGCAGCCCAGGGGTATCAACAACTTCATCAAAACTCATCATGGCGCGGTCAATCTCACCCTTGCCAACATAGGCCCAGCTCTGCGACAGCCCGTCCATAAGCGGCCCAACCTCAAGCCCGGCTTCGAGATTTTCAAAAAGTGCATCCCAGTCGCCGGTTTGGGCCGCATTGGCCATCAGCGCAATGTTTGCAATCTGGCTTGTGCCGCCAGCATCAATAAAGGTGCGTGCAATGCTTGCCGCAGCCTGTCCTTGTCCAGTGCCCATAAGCGCGGTCAAGGTTTGTTCCATCAAAACCATATTGCCAGGATCTGCCAAAAGCGCCCCGCGAAAATACCGCGCCGCCGAAACATAATCGCCATCCAACCCGGCTTGTCGCGCTGCAAGATAGGCGCCCGGATCCGGGTCTGCGGCTGCGGGCAATGCAAGACCAATGGATGCAGCGGCGACAGTCAGGCGAAAAGCGGATATCAGCGAACGGGTCAAATCATGCTCCGGTACAGTTTCGTTTCACACAGCCTAGGGGCGGCATTCGCGTCCGGCAAATAACAATTTGTAAGCTGCGCGGTTTGTCGCAACGAAAAAGGGCCCCGCTGTGCGAGGCCCTTTGAACGATTTGAACAATTACATGTTGGGGTAGTTCGGACCATCCCCACCCTGTGGCACCGTCCAGGTGATGTTCTGGCT
>CAYOSK010000132.1:0-7345 GCA_964406585.1 uncultured Octadecabacter sp.
AGGCCATCAATGTCGCCACGTGCCGCAAAGTACTGGAAGGTGCCAACGCGGATATGAGACGCGGCCACGCGGGTCACGATCGCGCCGGGCAACGGGCCCTGTTCACGCAACACCATGTCACCTGTCGTCACCGCCGCCAGTGCCCGTGTGGTCGGAACGCCCAAAGCATCCATCGCGCAGCTCATGATATATTCACGTAACACAGGCCCGACCCAAGCACGACCGTCCCCCGCCCGCGAATACGGCGTGGGGCCAGAGCCCTTGAGTTGAATGTCAACGCGACCACGGGCGCTGTCTATTTCACCCAAATGCAGCGCGCGCCCGTCGCCCAGTTGCGGTGAAAACCCCCCAAATTGGTGGCCTGCATAGATTTGCGCAAATGGGGTTGCACCCTTGGGCATTTGGTTGCCCGAAAAAATTGCGGCGGCTTCACCGTCTGACAGGGACGCCGGGTCAATGCCAAGATCGCGGGCCAGCGTTTCGTTCAGCACGATCAATTCTGGTGCATCAACAGGCGTGGCGGACTGTTGGGTGTAAAAATGTTCCGGCAACGAAAGGTAGGTTGTGTCAAACGGAAGCGTCAGGGGCATGTCAGGGGCCTTTGATAATTGTGCGGCTTTTCGGTTTATAGAACGCGTGTCATCAAAGCAAAACGATCGCGCATCTTAAAATGTGCCCGGGTGTAAAGACGTTGTACGGACGCATCCTCGCGATCGACTTCGAGGTGAAGGGCACGCACCCCAACATCGCGCAGCGACGCGGCGATGGCAGAGAGCACTTCGGAAGCAATGCCGCGCTTGCGCACGTTTGGACGCACATAAAGTTCATCCACGAAAGCGTCCATGCCGCCCAATTCAATCGACCAGCCAAACGTAATGATAACATATCCCGTCGGTGATAGGGACGGTCCAAACAGCCAAGCAGCCCCAAGCGGGGATCCGTCGAGCAACGGCATAAGGGCTGCTTCGCGCTGGGCATTGTCCAGATCCAGGCCATATTCTGTATGAAATGCCGCGACGAGGCCGAGCAGTTTTGGTGCATCTGCGGGGGTCGCGAGGGTGATAGCGGTCGTCATTTGGGGTCCTGTCGATAAATTTAGCACAAGGTCGGATGCCTGCGGCGGCGGGCGCGCGCACCTTTGGTGCGCTTGTTAAAAAAAGAGGGGCGCTGCCCCCGGCCTGCGGCCTCCCCCGGAGTTTGAAGAAAGCAAAGACGCGCCGTCAGGAATTCAGAAGCGTTTCCAATTTGGCGTTGAAATCCTCGATCGGGAGGGATGGGTCGAGGTCTTGGAGGGGCTGTAGATCAAGACTGACGTGGCGACGGCCCTGTGTGCGGCCGATGAAACTGTAAAACAAATCGTATATGGCGGGTTGGAATTTGCCAAGCCCACCGAGGCGTAGAAGCATAAGCGGCGTGTCTGGCTGAGCGTTCAAAATGTCGTGGACGCCCGTGAGATAGGCGGGCACGATTTCGTGTGGTTGCCGGCGCACTTTACCCGCTGGGAACAAAAGGATTGAGTGCCCGTCGTCCAACAGGGCACGGATCTGTGCGAGGGTTTGTAATTTTTGCGCGGCGCGTTTTTCGGGCGGCCAGTCTTTGGGCGATGACATCGGGATTGCGCCGCTGACCATCATCGGGAACCACTGGAGCGGGTGGTGGTATTCGTCGTAGTGCACAGTGGGTCGAACCCGTGTCGTTGAATACAAAACAGATGCAATCATGGGGCCATCATGGCGGCTGACATGCGTGGCCAAGATCAGGGAACCGGGTTGTTGTTGCAGCAGATGTTTGCCGGACGCACTAATGTTGTAAAACAGCGCGTAGTAGCTGCGCACAAAGACAAATAAGAAGTGACGGGTCCATTTGCCAAGCGTTGCATCGAGGAAACGTTTCATTGGGCTATCCCAGTCGTCCAAGCCGTTGGGCCAGAAGTGCAAAGAACCCATCAGCGTCGATGTCGCCCATAAATGTGCAGTTAGGGGCATGATTTGTGACCCGCCACCAATCCGCGACAGTCATGCCGAGCGTCAAATCGGATGACGTTTCGATTTGAACATTGATGTGACGACCGCTGAACAAGTCGGGATTGATCAGATAGGCGATCACGGTAGGATCGTGCAGCGGAGCGCCCTCTGAGCCGTATTTTTCCATGTCAAAACGTTCGAAAAAGTCGGTCCAGGCTGCCGTCATGTCACCGACTTTGGTCCCCATATTGCGAAAGGCCTGAATACGCGCCTTCGTCGTCAGTGCCTTGTGGGTCACGTCCAAGGGCATCACCGTCAGCGCAAGGCCAGCATTGAACACGATTTCCGCGGCTTCTGGGTCTACGTAGATGTTGAATTCTGCGGCGGGGGTGATGTTGCCGCCTTCAAAGTATCCGCCACCCATAAGAACGATTTCCGCGATGGCGGGTTTAATGTCGGGGGCCCGCATTAAGGCAGTAGCAATATTTGTGAGCGGGCCAAGCGGGCACAGAGTGACAGAGGCGGGCGGCGCGGCGCGCAACGTGTCAATCATCCAATCAACGGCGTGCTGATCTTGCAACGGCATTGTTGGCGACGCGAGCTGCGGGCCGTCGAGCCCTGTTTTGCCGTGGACATGTTCGGCAGTCACCAGCGGGCGGTTTAGCGGGGCATCACAACCCGCAAAGACTTTCGTTTCGGTAAAACCAGCGAGTTCGCACACGATGCGGGCGTTTTTCTGGGTCAAATCCAGGGGAACGTTTCCGGCCACCGCCGTAATGCCCAAGACGGTGACGTCTTCGGGAGAGGCAAGCGCGAGAAGGATCGCCACTGCATCGTCCTGCCCGGGGTCTGTGTCGATGATTATGTTTCTGGGCACACGCGCAGCCTTTGTCCTGTTTGCCCCAACCTATCGCGAGTTTTGGAGCACGAAAAGGGGCGCTGGGATCGGCGGCACGATGAAACTATGGGGACAAGGAAGAAGGGGTGATTAGATCCGGCCTTGAGCCCGTAAGCGCGCATGCAGAGCGGCTGTGTCGGGGTGATTGAGTTCTAGAGCATAGATATAGGCATGGGTCAGGAAAAAACAGGCCGCGTCGATATCATCGGCTGCATCAGCGGCCTGAGTATAGAGATCGACAAGTGCGAGGCGGTCCCGTGATGCGTGGGCCGCCAAGAGATCTTCATTGAGTTTGATCACGCGGACGTCGCGGTGGCGCCCAGTTTACTGGCGACCCAATCGTGAAAGCAGTGCGTGGGTTCATCCATCGCGGGCGAAAACCGACCGCCATCAAATCCAGGTGCCGCGCGACCACGCTGCATGCCCTCTACGACGCCGATGTCTTCTTCAAAAACTGTTTTCCAAAGGGCCGCATTTGCGGACCGCATCGCGGCGTCCGTATCAGGGCGGGCATAATAGAGGTGAATGTGTTCGGCTGTCTGATCCGTTGCGATGGGTTCTAGCACAATTGCAAAGGCATGATCGCGCTGCGCCCCGAGCAGGACGTTGGGATAAAGCGCGATGTATTCCGCCCCTTCATTCCAGAATTCGGATAGGCCGGTGAAGTCTGGGAATGTCTGACCTTGGTCGCCCAAAAGCTGACGGTAGACCAAGGTGCCTTGACCGGAATATTTGCTATAGCTTTGAATGTTGTAGTGATCTTCCAATCGAGAATAGCTGTTCAAACCGGGGTGAACCCAAGGCAAATGGTAGCTTTCGCAATAGTTTTCGACCGCGAGCTTCCAGTTCGTTTTGACGTCGAGCGTGAATGTGCTTTCGGCGCCGCCATGAAACAGGGGTTTGTCGTGTTCTTTCCACCGCGCCATCAGATCAGCGTGGACGGTTTCAAACGGATCGGCTGTGCCATCAATGTTGATAAAAACGACATCACGCCAGATGTGGCTGCGCACTTCGATGAGTCCGAGCGTCGTTCTGTCGATCGCGTCATGGGTGTTGTGACCCGCACCGCCCACATGGGGCGTGGACACAAGGTTGCCTTGGGTCGAATAGCACCACGAATGATAAGGGCAGCGGATCGCGCCTTCGATTTTCCGTGGGGCATCTACAAGGATCATACCGCGGTGACGGCAGATGTTTTGAAACACCCGTACAATGCCGTCCTTGTCGCGCAGCAATAGCAACGGAATGCCCAAGAATTCTATGGGCTTCGCATCACCGTTCTCTGGGACGTCGGCACCGACAGCAAGCCCCGCCCAGGTGGCCTGCAACACCGCCTTTGATTCCGCTGCAAAAGTGTCGGCATCGATGTAGTGGGCATTGGGCAGGCCATTGGCTGTCGTGACAGGTTGGCGCACAGCGTCTAGATCAGTTGTGTTGTCCTTTGCCATCACAGGCCCTTTCCATACAGCTTTGATCTATTTTAGCCCACCGTTGACTGCACGGTCCTGCATCAAGGCGACATTGGTTTTCCTCACCACGACATGGCGGCGGGCGAAATAGGCAGCGTTTTGCTGGAAATACCCCGGTCCGTGGGCCGGGATTTGCCGCGTCAGCCTATGCAGCGTTGGTTCGCCGATGGGCACTGCGTGTATCCGCGCTTGATTGCGCAAAAACGGTAGGCCGCCCGACCACAATCGCTTGGTTTGTGTTCAGGGCGTAGCACTAAAGGACGGGTCACGCACCGTGCCCGCCATGTTCAAAGGAGATACCTATGTTGAAATTGACCAAAACGAGCGCCGCACTTGCAGTAACTGCAATCGCGGGGGCCGCATTGGCCCAAGATGCAGATCCAATGATCGACGTGAATGGGGATGGATTTTACAGCTTTCCCGAAGTGAGCACTGTGTTCACAGACATCACAGATGAGATGTTCACGACCATGGATACAACGGGCGATGGTTTGTTGGATATGGCCGAAGTCATGACAGCCCAAGAAGCTGGGTTGATGCCCGTCGCTGAATAAATTTCCAGATCAAACGGGGTTGATCGCTCCGCCTCGTTTGGCGCGTCTTGCGTTCCCCAAGCGCGAGACGTGCGTGCCCCTCGATCCCTATCAGGTTGAGGGGCTTTTTTTAAACGGCGGCACGCAGTTTACGAGCAGCAGCAAAGGAAATCAGACGGCGGCTGTTCGCATCCCAAAGGTTGAGCTTTGCGCAGCGAAACGACTGACCCAGTGTCATGCGCGAACATTCAACCAGTTCTTCGTGGTCACGCAGCACATCTGGTAGGCGATAGAAAGGAATACGTGAATACAGATGATGAACATGGTGGATGCCAATATTGGCAGAGAACCACCGCAAGATCGGCGGCAGATCATAGTGAGACGAGCCATGCAGCGCAGCATCATGGACTTGCCAGTCTTCGCTGTCATCCCATTGGGTTTGTTCGAACTGGTGTTGGACATAAAACAGCCAAACACCGACCGACGCCGCGATCAAAGTAGATGGGAGGAAGACAAGGAACAGCGCTTGCCAGCCGCCGAAATAAACGATGATCGCCAAGAGCGCGGCAATTGCGGCGTTTGTTCCCATGGCCGACACCCAGTATTTTCGACCCTGATCCATGCAGCTGAGCGGCAGGCGGTGTTGCAGCAAAAACAAATAGGTCGGGCCTATCCCGAACATCACAATTGGATGGCGATAGGCACGATACAAAAGCCGCCCGAACGGGGTGCGTTGGTGGTATTCTTCGGTGGTCAGGGTCATGACATCGCCGATGCCCCGGTGCCCCAGATCACCCGAATGGCTGTGGTGGATGGAATGGGTCCGTCGCCAAACGTCATAAGGGGTGCAGGTGACAACACCCAATACGCGCCCGACCCAATCCGAAAGGGTTCGGTTTTGGTAAAACGACCCGTGGCCGCAATCATGCTGAATGCAAAACAGTCGTACCAGAAACAGGCCGTTCACGGCTGACACTGCAAAGGCGGCAACGTAGCTATACTGCGCGACCCAGCAGGCAAACACCCAAAGTGCCACAAAAGGCACCACGCTAATCGCGAGTTCAAAACTGGATCTCGTGGCGTTGGGTTCGCGATATTTAGCAAGGACCCGAACCCAATCACGGGCGGACATATTGGGTTGGTCGGTGTCAGAAGAATGGGTCATGGGCGCCTGATGTTCTTTTTTGGTTGCAGCGTGGGTCGCAGCATTGGGCCGATATAGCAACTGTAGAATTAACCTCACGTTACCTTTCGTCGCGTTGTGGCCCGCCAAAAGGGGCGGCGGCAGCACCGTCGCGAAGGGGCGCACCGACGGTTATGCTCTTGATGGGTACGCCTTGATGGGGTTGGCGCGGGGTGTCGGTTTATTCCGATGCAACGCAGACGAGGAGTACGAGCATGATTTGGCGGATCACACTTCTCCGCGTGAAAGGGCCGCTACACCGGTGCGCGCCATTTCGACCAAGCCGATCGGGCGCATGAGGTCGGCAAAGGCATCGATTTTTTCGCTGGTGCCAGTAATTTCAAATGTGAAGCTTTCCAATGTGCTGTCCACCACATTGGCGCGAAACACATCTGCCAAACGCAGCATTTCAACTCTGTTTTCGCCCTTGCCAGCAACCTTGAATAGGGCCAATTCGCGTTCCACCGCGCGGCCTTCTACGGTTAAATCATGGACTTCGCGCACGGAAATGATGCGTGCCAGTTGCGCGGTGATCTGGTTGATTGTTTGTGGCGTCCCGATCGTGACGACCGTGATGCGCGACAGATGGCCTGTGTGATCAACCTCGGCCACAGTCAGGCTTTCGATGTTATAACCGCGACCGGAAAACAGCCCAATGACCCGCGCCAAAACTCCGGGTTCGTTTTCAACCAAAATAGCGAGCGTGTGACGCTCTTCCACATCGCTGAAGGACGGGCGAAGGTTGTAGGCGGAATGGCTGGTTGAACCAACTTTGATATTAAGAGCGGACATCGTGGGATCCTTTGATGTTATGCGTTACGCCGCGCAGTCGGTCGACGCGTAATAGGTATTTGTTAGGCCGTCTTTGGTGATCGCGGTAACTTTGCAACCCGTGACTTGTTCAACGGCACGTTCGGCGCGATCCTGCAACGTGTTGGGATTGGTGCGTCCGGTTTCGAAATTTTGGACCGTCACGCCGCGCGGTGTGTCATTCACTGTAAATGTGCTGCCGTCAATCGACACAACCTGCCCCGGCATAACAGTGGCGACCATCTCGCCGCTGCACGCACTGACGGCAAAAACCGCGAATAAGAGCGCAGCAGTGCGGATCACACCAAAACGCTCCCCTTGCTGTCGATCACGCCTTGGGTTTCTGCATCCCCCAACAACATATCGTTGTGGGCTTTGCCCGATGGGATCATCGGGAAACAGTTTTCGTGCTTTTCAACAAGGCAATCGAAAATGACGGGGCCGTCGTGGTTCAGCATTTCCATGATCGCGTCGTCCAGATCGGCCGG
>CAYOSK010000133.1:0-7264 GCA_964406585.1 uncultured Octadecabacter sp.
ACAGCGATTCAACATAGCGCCGCTGCCCTTCCGCGTAGATCGTATCAAACGCGAGAGATGATTTCCCTGACCCAGAAAGCCCGGTAATCACGACCAACTGGTCACGCGGAATATCGACATCAATATCTTTGAGGTTATGTTCGCGCGCGCCGCGCACCTCGATATTTTTCAGCTCAGTCATTATAGACCCCCATATACAATCTCACCACATAGTGACGCGGCGCGATGTGACCAGCCCCTATTTAGAACATTACACGAACATAAGAAAGAATTAACAAGACACTGCTGACATTCTTGCCCGTCGGTAGGCCAAACCGCCGAACACCGCGCCGATAACGCAAATGACCACGCTGACCGACACGATCCCCCAAAGGCTTGCCGCGCACAGCGCATAGATCGGCGTGCCGCTAAATGTACCTATGTTTCCTATTTGGGCCATTGCGCCGTTTGCACGGGCTTGATCCTGCGGTGTTTCGTTAAATTCAGGAACTGCCGCAAAATTTGCGCCCGCCGTAATGCCCGTGGCGAACAAGGCGGCCAGCGCAATTATAACGGATCCTGTCATCCCCAAAGCCATAAACAAAACGGCTGCGACACCAAATGCGCCGATAGACAAATGCGATGCGGGGATATGGCGCGCAATAAATCCGCTCGCGAATGTTCCCGATAAATTGGCAATCGGCAAAACGGCTGTCAGCCACATCGCATCCATGCGGGCGGGCAAGAATGCGACTAAGGCGATAAACACAGATGCGTAAATGCCATGCCCAACTCCGGGCGCAAACAGTCTTGGATTGCTATAGATCGCGCGGTGGACCGCCATCACATTGGGCATCGTCTGTCGCGCGGACATGACCATAGGCAATGTCATCCATAGTACGGGCCAAAGTGCCCCCAGTAGGGCACCGTGAACCAAATATATCGCACGTGGCCCGCCCCAAGCCTCAATCGATGGGACGACAAGCGCCAGAAGCGCATAACTGACGCCAAAAAAGGTTCCCCATAACCCCATGACAACGCTTTTATCCCGTGTGGCCGACAGCGCGACCATCATGGTGGGCAATGCCACCACCAAAAGGAGGTGCCCAAAACCTTCGATAATGCGCGTGGCCATAAAGGCAGCGAATGGCAAAGGCAGGCCCTGACAAACTGACACCAGTGCCGACACCACCACAGCGCCCAAGACCGACCGCCGCGCCCCAATCCGTGCCACAAAAAACCCAGCCAGTGCCCCGCCGATGATGCCCACAACGGAAACGCCGGACACAGCCCAAGCCACGGGCGCATCAGGATAGGCCACCTGCAAACCGTTTAAGGTGAGTGTTAGCTTGGCAAATTGTGCCGCCGCCAAAAGCCCCGTTGTCCACAACAGGGCAATCAACGGCCAATTGGTACGAGTTTCAGTCATGACAACGGGCTACGCGGCATAACCAACAGGGGCAATGAAAAAGGGCGCTCCGACGGAGCGCCCTTTTTTAAATCGACGAACGCACGTTCTTACATGTGAATGACCCGATCATAGGCATCCAATACGCTTTCGTGCATCATTTCAGACAAGGTCGGATGCGGGAAAACCGTTTCCATCAAATCTTCTTCGGTTGTCTCAAGCTTACGACCGATCACATAGCCTTGGATCATTTCGGTCACTTCGGCACCAATCATATGCGCGCCCAACAATTCACCGGTTTTTTCATCAAAGATGGTTTTAACCAGACCCTCTGGCTCGCCAAGTGCAATCGCCTTGCCGTTGCCGATGAACGGGAACTTACCGACCTTCACCTTATACCCCAGTTCTTTCGCTTTGGCCTCGGTAAAGCCGACACTGGCAACCTGCGGATGACAATAGGTGCAGCCGGCGATGGTTTCGGGTTTCACTGGATGCGCCGGTTTGCCAGCGATCATATCTGCAACCATGACCCCTTCGTGGGACGCTTTGTGCGCCAACCACGGTGCGCCCGCGATGTCACCGATTGCGTAAAGCCCCTCAACGCCCGTGCGACAATATTCGTCCGTTACGACATGCGTGCGATCAATCTTCACACCAATCTTTTCAAGGCCGAGCCCTTCGACGTTACCAACAATTCCGACGGCAGAAATGACGGTGTCAAATTCCATTTTTTCGACTTTTCCGCCCGTTTCGATATGGGCTGTCACCTTGCCTTTGCCACGATCCAACTGCTTGACCATGGATTTTTCCATGATCTTCATGCCCTGTTTTTCAAAGGCCTTCTTGGCAAAAGCAGATATTTCAGCATCTTCAACGGGCAGCACACGGTCCATGACCTCAACCACTGTCGTGTCCGCCCCCAGCGTGTTGTAAAAGCTTGCAAATTCGATGCCGATCGCACCTGACCCAATCACCAACAGCTTCTTGGGCATACGCGGCGGATCAAGTGCATCCTTATACATCCAGACCAGATCACCATCAGGTTCGAGCCCCGGCAACTCGCGTGCCCGCGCTCCGGTGGCCAAAACGATGTTCTTTGCCGTTAGATCCTCAGTGCCTTTGTCGGTTTTCACGCTGACCTTGCCTTTGGCCTCAATGCGCGCCTCGCCCATGATGACCGTGCATTTGTTCTTCTTAAGAAGATGGCCAATCCCACCTGACAATTGCCCCGCGACGCCGCGCGAACGTTTTACAACGGCAGAAAGATCGTAATCGATACCCGTAGCAGACAAACCAAAATCCTTGGCGCGGTGCATCAGATGAAACACCTCCGCACTGCGCAACATGGCCTTGGTTGGGATACAGCCCCAGTTCAGGCAAATACCGCCCAGATGTTCACGTTCTACGACGCACACGTTCAGCCCCAATTGGGCCGCGCGAATAGCCGCAACATAGCCGCCCGGCCCCGCACCGATTACGATCAAGTCAAAGTTCTTCGCCACGTGTGACCTCCTCATCCGAAATATAGTTTAGCATTAAACTACTTTCCAAATTGACACCAGTCACCTTAAAACAATGCTGCTATGCATTGATATGCCGGCGGTAACTTATACGGGTTCTTTGCTTTGTAGTTTACGTTTTGTGGCCGCGTAACCACCTGCATCCGTCCAATCGCGCTCTGCCTGCGTACTTGTCCGACCAAGTGCCGCGTTTCGGTAAGGAAAACGCCCAAACAGGCGAATAATCTCACGGTGGACTTGCGCGTCCAGTAAATTGAAATGGCCTGTTTCGGGCATTTTGGTCTTAAACAAGCGTACAGCCCGATCTTGATCACTTAGGTTTTCAGCATGCATCAACGGTAAATAGAAGAATTGGCGATCAGGTTCCGGAACCCGCATGTCCCACCCGCGATCAATTGCCTGTTTCGCGGCTGCGCGCGCGCTTTGGTCTGTTGCGAAGGCGTCCGGTCCATCCCGGAACATGTTGCGCGGCAATTGGTCGGTTAGGACAATGTACCCGAGCGCCCCAACAGGTGACGTAAGCCAAAGCCCACAGGCCCCTTCCCGAGCCTCTTGCCAAATGGCACCGAAACGGTCGCAAATGTCGGCATCCAACGCCGGTGTACTGTTATACCAGCCCTTAGGGCCGACATCGTCCATCCAAAATGATAAAATGTCTTGCGGTGTGACCATGTGCCTTCCCTCCACCAACGGTTCCTCTTGACCGTAATCAAACCGTTACAGAATCCCTAAGCCATGGCAAGCGTTAGGTTTTTGCAGCCTCTGCCGCTAAAGCAGCTTCTTCTTCAAGTTCAGTTTCAATGTAGATTTCCTGTGCCATATCCATCGCGACTGGGGATGCGTTCGCCATCACGGGCGTATAAGATGTCTGTTCTTCGACGGTTGTATCGCTTGGCCGTTGCAACATGCGCAAAAGGCCGTAGCCCGCCATGGCCATCATCAGTGCCGACACCGCGACCCAAAACGCCGATTCCCCGAAGACGCCCATCAGCCACCCCAACAATATCGGGCCCGTAATCGCCCCCACACCGTTGATGAAAATGAACCCCGCTGACGCTGCTGGCATTTCGTCGTGTTCAAGAAAATCGTTCGCATAGGCGATCAGCAATGCATAGAGCGGGTTAGACGTGCCGCCGACCACCGCCGCGCCCACCAAAATGGTGTAAAAATTGCCCCCCGACATCGCCGCAAGCAACGCCCCAGCCCCGCCAAATGCAGCAGACCCAATAATCAAAACACGCCGATCCACGCGGTCAGACAACCAACCGATCGGATATTGTGCGACCAAAGCGGCAATATAGATCACGGACACAAGAACAGAAATCTGTGCCACCGACAGCCCGGCCTGCGTACCATATACCGCTGTCATGCCGAACTGAGCCGCAAACACACCGCCCAGTAAGAACATACCGACAGACGCCAATGGCGATGTTTCGATCAACGTCCGCAACCGCATGGGCTTGGTCGCCTCAAAGGCGGGCGTAGGCTGAACCGACAAAAGGATGGGGGCAAAGGCCAAAGACACCAAAACGGATGGGATAATGAACAGAACAAAACCTTCAACGTCCCCGACGCTCAGAATGCCTTGCGCCACGACGATCCCTGACATCTGTGCAAGCATGTATAAAGACAGCGATTGTCCGCGATTTTCATTGGTTGCCGAATTGTTCAACCAGCTTTCGGCAGTTACATAGACGCCTGAAAAACAAAACCCGATCACAATGCGACCCAAGGTCCACGCCCAAATTTCGACCAGCACCGGATAGAGGATCAAAATGGCGGAAATTGTTGATCCGAGGGCGGCAAAGACCCGAACATGCCCCACACGGCGGATCATTTCAGGTGTAAGCTGCGACCCCCCGAGAAAGCCAACAAAATAGGCCGACATAACGATCGACATCTCGAACGTTGAAAAATCTTCAAGACCGCCGCGCACCCCCAACAGCGTGCCCTGCAAACCATTGCCAACCATCAGCATGAACATGCCGAGGAACAGCGCCCAAGATCCGAGGAATACCTTAATCATTTCATGCACCTTTCCGGTGATCGGCGTGAAAAACTGCGCAACAAATCATGATTATCCACAACCTGAACATGCGTCGCACATAGACGCGACAGCCGCGTGACGCAATTGGGCCATTTGTAAAGAAGCGGCGATTTTCGAATTGGGGCGACGTGCGCTATCCGCCTGCCGTCGCCGCCCATGCTTTGTCCCATAGTCCCGCACATAAATCCGCCTCGTCGATCCAGAAATCGATGATCCCGACGTCGCAAAACATCATGCCAAGCGCAGAGTCACTGTCAATTTGCGCCAGCCGAATACCCTGCCCCGGCGTCGGGTTCGTCCCGGCATCCCGCGGCCCCATGAGTGTATGATGCGCGGTTTCATGTGACGGCAAAACAGTATGATGAACCTGCGCAATCAAACGATCAGGAATGAGGTTAAGCGCTGCGGGCTCTGTTATTCTGTGTGCAACGACATCGATTAGGGCACGGTTTAGCACCTGCTCAACATCTGCTCCGTAAAGATTGGTCGACACGACATCGTGCATCGTTTGATCAAAACTGTTCTGAATCGTATCTGGCAGCGCGGTTTCATCGTTCACATCGCTTAGGGACGTTTCGAGCTGTTCTAGCGGACTTTGCAGGGCGCGCACGCCGGTCAACCACGTCGCCACATCACCTTCTGGCGTATAGTTTTGTTCGATTGCGCGGTCCAGTCGACGCGAAAGTTCGCCGGTTTGGCGGGCAATGGCAGTGCGCAGATGTTGAACAAATGCTTTGCCCAAAGCCCCACAATATGGAAACCCTTTCGGAACGTAATGTTGGGTCCGATCCATGCGATCACCGCCATCACGCGCCTTATAGTGGCGTACGTTCACTTCAAACGGGCCAAATGTTGCAGTGCGAGAACGCGGCACAGTTGGCCCAACAACGTCTTGTCGCGCCGCCTTTGCCGCTTGCGCCGCCACGTCAACATATCCGGACGAATAATCCATCCCGTCAGGCAATTCCTCAACATCCCACACAAGGCCCACATGCCCCGTCAAAGGCCAGCGCGGATACACATAAGGACGACGCCCACGGTAACTCAGTCGCGACGTCTTTTCATGAAGGGGGTGATCAACTTGCGGCAAGTTATCCGGCGCCAGCCGCATTGGACGGCCCGCCGTACTTTCTGGATGGTACAAAATTCGCCCAGAACCGTCACCACGTTGCCAGCACATTTCTTCATCGATATCCGCAAAAAACCACATGGTTCCAGTGCGTGGCAATGTCTGTTTCGCACCTAAATCTGGCATCTCTGCCAGATCGATCTGCATCAAGTGATGCAGCGCAAAGCCTGAACTCGGATGAGTTGGCCAATCGATTTCTTCGGGCAAGTTCGGCAAACCACCCAGCCATGAATTCTGGCTTGCGGGGGTTTTGGGCGGCCAATGTCGCTTCAGTAAAACAGCAGGCTGCGCGGCATCTGCGGCCGCTTTTTCCAAGATTTCCCTTGATAAAGTCTGTGACGTTTTCGGTTCAACTGCGGCACTGAACGGCCCCTGTGTCACACTGTTTGCCCCATCTGCGTATGCGCGATGGTGGGCCACGGCCTCTTTTATGACGTCGGTGCCGTATCCGGTGAGGCGCCCAACAAACCAAAGGCGAAATGCTTCAACCTTTAACGCGATGCCAAAAACGACACCGACAACAACCAAAACCAACCCCAGCACCGGGATATTAAAGACAAACAGGCAAAGGCCTGCCAACAAAAGAAGCCCCCAGCGAATGGCCAAAATTGCCTTCGGAACCGAATTTAGATCGATGCCCATCGTTCCTCACTCCTCAGGTAGCAAAATTGAACTGTCTCCATAGCTGAAGAACCGATACTCATGTGCGATGGCGTGGTCGTAAATGTCGCGAATGCGTTGTTTGCCCATCAAGGCGCTGACCAACATCATTAAGGTCGACTTTGGCAGATGGAAATTTGTCATCAAACCATCAGCAATCTGAAATTCAAAACCCGGTGTTATGAAGATGTCGGTATCCCCTTCCCATGCGCGCAATTCGCCGTTCTGTGCCGCGGTTTCGATCAACCGCAGGGCTGTGGTGCCCACGGGAATAACCCGCCCGCCCTTGGCTTTGGTTGCGTTGATGTCGATGGCGGATTGCGCGCTCACCTGCCCCCATTCGGAATGCATAACGTGATCTGCGACATCATCGACCTTAACAGGCAGAAACGTACCAGCCCCGACGTGCAAGGTGACATAGCTGAACGTGACGCCCATCCCAACGAGATCGTCCAGCAACCCTTGATCAAAATGAAGGGATGCCGTTGGCGCTGCGACGGCGCCGGAATGCCGCGCCCAAA
>CAYOSK010000134.1:0-7258 GCA_964406585.1 uncultured Octadecabacter sp.
GTTGATGTCGTCCATGCGTTCCTTTTGAAGGCGCAGCATCATGACGACATCAACGTCTTTTAGCCCTTCGCGCATGTCATGGAACACTTCTACGCCGAAATCTTCCACCCCGCTTGGCAGCAATGTGGGCGGGCCAACCAGACGCACCCGATTTTCCATTTTCCCAAGCAGCATGATGTTTGATCGGGCCACGCGGCTGTGCGCCACATCGCCACAAATCGCGATAGACAGGCGATGCAGGCGCCCCTTAGCCCGACGGATCGTCAGGGCATCCAGAAGGGCCTGCGTGGGATGTTCATGGCGCCCGTCGCCTGCGTTCAATACCGCACAGTTCACCTTTTGGGACAGCAAATCGACCGCGCCGGAATTGGGATGCCGAACCACCAAAAGATCAGGGCGCATCGCATTCAGCGTCAGCGCCGTATCAATCAACGTTTCGCCCTTTTTGATGCTGCTGGCCTGCATCGCCATGTTCATCACATCCGCGCCAAGGCGTTTGCCTGCGATTTCAAAACTGGCCTGTGTGCGGGTCGAGTTTTCGAAGAACATGTTGATCTGCGTCAGACCTTCAAGAACATCGCGGTGGGCGCGACCTGTGCGATTGTCCTCTGCGTATCGGTCCGCAAGGTCGAGCAGCGTCGTGATCTCGGTCGGGTGGAGGTGTTCGATCCCCAGCAGGTGGTCAGCGCGAAACAGCATGGGCGGCCCTTTGTGGTTTGCCCGCTTATAGGATCGGCAATGCAGCGGGGCAAGATAGGCGCGTGAACTCTGCTGGCAGGCGGGTTAGGATGCACCATGGAATCGGCACACGACTTTTGGAACGCGAAGGCCGCCCTCGATTGGCAAATCGAAATGGGCGTGGATGAAGCCATTTCAGACGCGCCCATTGACCGCTACGCGTTGGAAGACAAAAAACCCGCACCGAAACCTGCCGCAGAAACCACGCCAGCGCCGATCACGCCAAAACCGGTAGACGAAGTTGATCCTGGCGCCATTGCGACGGCTGCGGCGAAAGGTGCGCAGGATTTGGACGGCTTGCGTGCCGCGCTAGCCGCATTTGATCATTGTGCATTGAAATCAGCTGCGCGGAATTTAATATTTTCTGACGGGTCCGCAGGCGCGCCAATCATGTTCATTACGGATGCACCGGATCGCAACGATGATCGTGCTGGCGTACTGTTTTCCGGCCAAGTGGGCGTCTTGTTTGACAAGATGCTTGCTGCGATTGGGCTGACGCGGACGGGCGACGCCCCAATTTACGCCGTACCCGTGTTGCCGTGGAACCCGCCCCAAAACCGCGACCCAAATGCAGATGAACGCGCAATGATGTTGCCGTTTTTGCATCGTCACATCGAACTGGCCGCGCCCAAACTGATTGTGCTGATGGGCAATGGTCCCTGCCAGATGCTGATCGGCAAAAGCGGCATGACCCGCCTGCGTGGCGGATGGCCGGAAACGTCGGGTATCCCTGCTCTGCCGATGTTCGCGCCGGCCCATCTGATGCAAAACACCGCCGCCAAACGGGATGCATGGGCAGATTTGTTGGCCTTGAAAGCCCGACTGAGGGACATCGCATGACCATTGACACCACCCGCGCATTCATCCCGGTTCGCATCGCAATTCTGAGCGTCAGTGACACCCGCGGGCCCGAGGATGATAAATCAGGCCAGACCCTGGTGGATCGCCTGACGGCAGCGGGTCATGAACTGGCCGCACGCACGATCCTGCGGGATGAACGCGACCAGATCGCTGAACACCTGCGAACGTGGTGCAACGACCCCAAGATTGATGTGGTCATCAGTACGGGCGGCACGGGTTTGACCGGGCGCGACGTGACCGTCGAAGCGCACCGCGACGTCTATGAAAAAGAAATCGATGCGTTCGGAACGATCTTTACCATTGTATCCATGAAAAAGATCGGCACCAGCGCCGTACAATCGCGCGCAACAGGCGGTGTGGCCAATGGCACCTATTTGTTTGCCCTGCCCGGCAGTACGGGCGCATGCAAGGACGCGTGGGATGAAATTCTGTCATACCAGTTAGATTATCGCCACCGCCCCTGCAATTTCGTTGAAATTTTACCGCGTTTGGACGAACACAAACGACGGAAGTAGCAATCCGGCACGTATATCCCTACGTAACTTGATGGCCTTGGCTCTGCGGGTATGCGCGCTAAGTGTTCAAGGACGAAGGTGGAGAATAACGCGATGCAGTTCCTAAGACGCAGTCTGATCGGTGTATTTCTATTGTCAGTGACGCTGGCCTTGTTCGCATGGGCCGCAAACACGGTGCGCCTGGCCGTAGATGAACGCATGAACGCCGAACCGCGCAGTTTTCCACAGCGTGAACGGGTGCTGGCCGTGAATGTTGTCGATGTGACACCAAGAACCATCGCGCCGCAATTGGTGGTTTTTGGAGAACTAAACAGCACAAACACATTTGATCTGCGCGCCTTTAGCGGCGGAACAGTGCGTGAAATATCGCCTAACCTTGTGGATGGTGGCCGCGTGACAGAGGGCGAATTGCTCGTCAAAATTGACCCACGCGATGCGCAATCCGCGCGTGATCGCGCCGCCGCAGATTTGCGCGATGCACAAGCAGAGCTGCGTGATGCCGAGCGCGCACTGGAACTTGAACACGATGAGGTCGCCGCCGCGCGCGAACAGGCAAGCCTGCGCCAACAGGCGTTGACGCGCCAAAACGATCTGTCGGCGCGCGGCGTTGGGACGGCAGCAGCCGTCGAAGCCGCGGAACTTGCAGTGTCATCTGCCAATCAAGCGGTTTTGTCGCGCAGGCAAGCACAGGCACAAGCCCAAGCCCGCCTTGATCAGGCGGCCACCCGTCTGGACCGTGCGCAAATCACGCTCGCCGATGCACAGCGGGCGGTGGCGGACACCGAAATTCGCGCACCGTTTTCCGGCACATTGGCTGATGTGACGATTGCACAAGGGGTGCGCGTTACAGCCAACGAACGGCTTGGCCAGTTGATCGAAAAAGACCAGCTTGAGGTGGCGTTCCGTTTGTCCACTGCGCAATATTCCCGTCTGCTGGACAACAACGGCGGCCTCAACAATGCCGATGTCATTGTGTCGCTTGAGGCGCAGGGCCTGACCTTGACGGCCAATGGCCAAATTACCCGCGAAAGCGCCGGTGTCGGGGATGGGCAAACCGGGCGATTGTTGTTTGCAAGCCTTGATACCGCAGCAGGGCTGCGCCCAGGTGATTTCGTAACCGTCAGCGTGACCGAACCGGATTTGCGCGGCGTGGCGCAGGTACCGTCCACAGCGATTGCTGCCAATGGCACGGCATTGATGCTGAATGCTGACAACCGTCTCGTGGAAATCGCCGTGGATGTTTTACGCCGGCAAGGCAACGATGTTATCATCCGCGCACCCCAGCTTTATGGACAACGCATTGTTGCGGAACGGTCCCCGTTGTTGGGCGAAGGCATTGCCGTTCAGCCGATTGACCCCAACGCAGAGGCCGTCGTTCCAGAGCCGCCCGCCATGATCACCCTAGAGGCCGAGCGCCGCGCAAAGTTAATCGCGTTTGTAGAGGGCAGCCGTATGCCTCCGCCTGTCAAAACCCGCATCCTTGGCCAGCTGGAACAGGATGAAGTGCCCGAAGAAATGGTCACAAACCTCGAAGCGCGGATGGGGACCTGACCCTATGATCAAAGCTGGTGGAATTCTGTCTTACCTGACACGTCATGCGACGGCCGCGAACCTTTTGTTGGTGGTCATGCTGACGGCGGGCGTTTTCGCGTTTCCGAAAATGCGGGCACAGTTTTTCCCGGATGTGATCGTGGATAACGTCACAGTTTCCGTAAGCTGGAGCGGCGCGGGCGCCGAAGACGTTGATAACGCCGTGGTTCAGGTTTTGCAGCCAGCGCTTTTGGCGGTGGAGGGTGTCACCACTACATCGTCATCTTCGTATGAAGGCACAGCGCGCATCCGGATGGAATTTGACCCCGGCTGGGACATGGCCAAGGCCACTGAAGATGTGCAATTGGCCGTCGATGCGGTGTCTAACCTGCCCGAAGATGCGGATGATCCTACAGTGCGGCGCGGGCAATGGTCTGACCGTGTGACGGATGTGGTGATCACCGGTCCTGTTGCGCCCGCACAATTGGGGCGCTTTGCCGATGAATTCGTTGTGCGCCTATTTGCCCAAGGTGTGACGCGCACCACCATTCGCGGTGTTGCGGCACCGTCCACCATTATCGAAGTGCCCAGCCTTGCGTTGATCCAATACGATGTGACGATGTCCGACATTTCTGCCGCCATCGCCCAAGAGGTCAACGCAGACCCCGCAGGGGATGTGTCGGGGTCCGCACGGGTGCGCACCGGCGTCGAAAAACGCACCGCCGACGAAATCGAAGCGATCATTTTGCGCACGGACACGGACGGGGCCGCCTTGACCATCGGGGATATTGCAACCGTGTTCGTCGAAGGTATTGATCGTGAGCGTGCCTATTTTGTGGGTGATAATCCGGCCATTTCGATCCGAGTTGACCGCGCCGCAACTGGCGATGCGATCGAAGTGCAGGAAACCGTGCAGCGGGTCGCTGATGCCTATGAGGCGACGTTGCCATCAGGCAGCAGCATTGATTTGATCCGCGCCCGCGCGGAACTGATAACGGGCCGTTTGAATATTTTATATGACAACGCTCTGGTGGGTCTGGTTTTGGTCGTCGCACTGCTGTTCTTGTTTCTGAACGCACGCACCGCGTTCTGGGTTGCCGCCGGTATTCCCGTGGCTTTGGGCGGGGCGATTGCGCTGATGTATATGGCCGGGCTGACGATCAACATGATTTCGCTATTTGGATTGATCATCACCCTTGGGATCGTGGTGGATGACGCGATTGTGGTGGGTGAGCATGCAGATTATCGGCACCGCCATTTGGGTGAAGGCCCCGCTGAGGCTGCTGAAAATGCAGCCAAGAAAATGTTCAGCCCCGTGTTTTCAGCGACATTGACGACGATCATTGCGTTTTTTGGCCTCGTACTCGTGGGTGGTCGGTTCGGGGATTTAATTGCTGATATTCCGTTCACCGTGATCGTAGTGCTGATCGCGTCGCTGATAGAATGTTTCTTCATTTTGCCGCACCACATGTACAAGGCCCTGTCGGGAAGCGGGAAAAACAAATGGTATGATGCCCCATCCCGGTTCGTGAACCGTGGGTTTGATTGGTTCAAAGCCTATGCATTCCGACCATTTATGGCGTTCGTCATTTGGGCGCGGTATCCTGTGATGGCGCTTGCGGTGGTTATGTTGTCTTGGCAGGCGGCGTCTTTCATTCGGGGTGATGTGCAATGGCGGTTCTTCAACGCACCTGAACAGGGCAGCGTTACTGGAAACTTCGCCATGTTGCCCGGCGCGACCCGCGAAGACACCGTCGAAATGATGCAATCCCTGCAAGAAGTCACAGAAGCCCTGGGCGCGGAATACCAAGAACGGTTTGGGACCAATCCGCTCGATTATGTGATCGCCGAAATTGGTGGAAATTCCGGGCGCGGAATTGCCGGATCAGAAACCAAAGACGCCGATCAGCTTGGCGCGATTTCGATTGAATTGATTGATGCAGACAGCCGCCCCTATTCCAGTTTTGCCTTTGTCGCCGAGCTGCAAGATCGCGTGATTCGCCACCCTATGGTTGAAACCGTGTCGTTTCGCAGTTGGGGCAGCGGGCCGGGGGGCGATGATATTGACGTGCAATTGTTTGGCGCCAATTCGACGATCCTGAAGGCCGCCGCAGAAGCGCTTAAGTCGGAACTGGCCCAATTCGGTGAGGTATCAGCCGTCGAAGATTCGCTGGCCTATGACAAAGAAGAACTGATCCTTGAACTCACGCCGCAGGGGCAGGCGCTTGGGTTTACGATTGATGGGTTAGGACGCGTTTTGCGCAACCGATTGGGCGGGATCGAAGCCGCGACTTACCCCGAAGGTCCGCGATCCGCGACGATCCGTGTGGAACTTCCAACCGGAGAGCTGACAGCGGATTTTCTGGATCGCACACAGATGCGCGCGGCATCGGGGACCTATGTGCCCCTAGCTGATATCGTGACAGTACAATCCCGCACTGGGTTCAGCACAGTAAGCCGTGAAAACGGTGTGCAGCTTATTTCTGTGACAGGGGATTTGACGGATGATGACGCGGATCGCGCCGCCGAAATCCAGACCCTGATCCAAGACGATATTTTGCCACGAATTGAGGGGGCTTATTCGGTCTCGACATCCTTGTCCGGCCTGAGCGAGCAAGAGAATGAATTTCTGAACGATGCGCGGATCGGATTGGTCTTTTGCCTGACGGGAATTTTCCTGACATTGGCTTGGATCTTCCAAAGTTGGACACGCCCCCTTGTTGTGATGGCGATCATACCGTTCGGTCTGATCGGCACGATATATGGTCATGCGGCCTGGGATGTCCCGCTGTCGATGTTTACGGTCGTTGGGCTGTTGGGCATGACAGGTATCATCATCAACGATTCAATCGTTTTGGTGCGCACGATAGACGAATACGCAGAAACGCGTGGGCTGATCCCTGCGATCATTGATGGTGTGACGGACCGTTTACGGGCCGTTTTGCTAACCACCCTTACAACCGTTTTGGGATTGATGCCGTTGCTGTACGAAGGATCGTCACAGGCGGAATTTCTGAAACCAACTGTGATTACACTGATTTATGGGCTTGGGTTCGGGATGATCCTTGTCCTGTTCATCGTGCCGTCCCTGATGGCCATGCAGGGCGATGTCGGTGTTCAGGTCCGGTCCGCGGCCCGCGCAATAAAAAGCCGCAAACCCGCGGTTTCAATCCCGATGCGTTTGGCGACGTTTGGTGTCGCGGCGGCCTTTATCGCGTTTGTTGTGCCGGCATTGGTTCCAAGTGTTATGCCCGACGCGGTCGCTGATATTTTGCCCACCGGGCTGGGCACGCCCATCGCAATTGCGATGTTCCTTGCGGCCACGGCCGCGTGGTTAATGATTGTTTATCTTGTCACGGCGTTGTCCGTGGCGTGGGGCCGCGCCAGAACGGCCTAGCCCGCGCTACAACCATGAATATCAATGGCCGTTCCGCCTGCGAAAACAGTAATCCGGACGTCTGATCGGTTCACGGTAAAGCCGCCGCCTTCCACATGGATCAAATCTGACTGCGCATAAAGCACACCATCACTGCGCCATGTATCGGGTTCGGACACCCAAACGCGTTGATCCCCGGTTTCAATGACGACTTCTTCGATGCCGCCGGACGCGGGCA
>CAYOSK010000135.1:0-7196 GCA_964406585.1 uncultured Octadecabacter sp.
TGGCTTACCGCGCAAACATGCACCGTAAACGCCGTTGTCCGGGTCATGCATTGCAGCAGCCGCTGCTTTGATGTTGTCCCAGCTGTCGTTGTCGGCGATGGTTACGCCAGCCGCATCTGTCAGGTCCTTACGGTACATAACCATTGAAGATTCGCCGTAGAACGGAGCTGCATAAAGGTTGCCATCTGCAGACAGACCGTTGCGCATCGCAGGCAGAATGTCGTCGACGTCATAGTCGTCGCCGAATTCGAGCGCTTCGATCCAGCCAGCCTGACCCCAGATAGGAGCTTCCTGCATGCCGATGTTGATGATGTCGTACTGGCCGCCGCCGGTCGCTGTATCAGACGTGACCTGCTCGCGCAGAACGCCTTCTTCCAAAGACACCCAGTTCAGGGTTACGCCGGTTTCTTCGGTGTATGCTTCGGCAACGGTCTGCATGTTGATCATGTGGCCGTTGTTAACGATTGCGATTGTCAGTTCTGTATGACCGTCAGCAAATGCGCCGCCAGTGGCAGAAAGTGTAAGCGCGGTTGCGCCAAGCAATGTGTTCTTAAGAGACATCCTGGTCCTCCCTAGATTGGATGATGCCGTAACGGTATTCGTCGCGGCGCCGGACCGTCAACTAAAAACTTTACGCGCGCAAAATTTAGTTCAATAATATCTAAGTTTCAGATGTTTACGCGGAGCCACGTTTTACAAGTCGTCCGTCGAACAGGGTCACCTCGCGCGGTTCCATGTGATCTTCCGCTTCTATGAGGCCAAGAATCGTATCAACGCTGCGCGTCGCAATGGCATCGTAATTTTGCGCCACGGTCGTCAAGCTTGGCGAGGTATAGCGCGAAAAGGGGTGGTCATCATGTCCGGCAATCCGCAACGCACTGCCCGCGCCCTGACCAACCCGTAGGCCGCTTTCATACGCCGCGGACAAGACGCCGATCGCCAAGCGATCATTGGAACACAGAATGGTGTCTGTCGGCAGTCCACGGCCAGAAATTACCCGCGCGCCTTCACGAAACCCGATTTCTTCAAAATCCCAACCATCCCCATCCACTTGGATAAGATGAGGATCGAATTCACGTCTTTGCATCGCGGCGACATAGGCCGCTCGGCGTTTGAATGCGTTGGGATTGACCGGGTTCTTCATTTCAAAAAACACGGGCGGTTCGCCTGTATCGCAAAGATAATCTACTATAATTCCAATGCTTTGAGAGCTGTCAGACCCGAAAAAGGCAGCTCCGACAGAACTTAGATTAGCATCAAAAAGTACGGTAGGTATTTCAGACGCAAATTCCGCAAGCCGATTTTCATAAGACGCCCGACCCAATGGCGCCAAAAGAACGCCCGCCGGTTTAATGGCGCGCAAACTGTCAAGATTGATCGCCTCTTGATCGGGTCCCCCATGGGAACTGAGAAGAAGCGGATTGAAACCGGCGGCGACGATCAATTGTTCGATCGTGCGAGCAATCGCCGCAAAAAACGGGTCTGTCAGGTTCGGGACAACCAGCCCGATATTCTTGGTCTGTCGGCGGTTCTGGTTGATCGCGTAAATGTTCGGGCGATATTCATAGCGCTCTAAGGCGGCTTCGATTTGTAGGCGGGTTGTTTTACGAACACTATCTGGGTCGTTGAAATACTTGGATACCGTCGGGCGCGAAATGCCACAGACTTGTGCAAAGTCTTCCATGTTCTTTATCTTCGCGTCGGCCATAAGAACGATTTTCCCGATAAACCCTGAATATCCACTTATTACCCGGTAGATATTAAGCACGCTAACTTAGCGCGAGTAAACTTTAAAGGGCGTCTAAAGACGACCTCTGCGCTAACGCGACTTCATAATTATAAAGTCCCAGTTTCAAAAGTCCTTGCTGACGGCTGGAACTGCGTTTCAGTCCGACGGGGCATCCTTTGCACGCGTGCTACAGTAGGGAACGGCGCTGGCCATCACGTGCCGCTGCATCGGCCGCATCCGCGAGCATTTGGGCTTTCAACCCGTCTTCTCCTGTTGGGGTCATCGGAATGGCAGATGCGATGCAGGACACAAAATGTTCCATTTCAGCGCGATAAGCCGCTGCATAACGTTCCAAAAAGAAGGGCTGCGTAGCGGCTGTTTTATGGCCAGCCCCTGTCGCCAGCTGAACCGTGTTTTCCAGCATATTGTCGGCCCGCAGCATGCCTTTGGATCCATGCACTTCGATCCGTTGATCGTAGCCATAGGTCGCGCGCCGTGAATTACTAATCTGGCAAAGCTTACCGCTGGCAGTCCTTAGGGTGACGGCTGCGGTGTCAAAGTCACCGGCTTTGCCAATGTCCGGATCAACGAGACAGGACGCTTCGGCTGTCAATTCAACAGGTTCTTCGCCCAATAGGAACCGCGCCATATCAAGGTCGTGGATCATCATGTCGCGGAAAATACCACCTGAGGTTTTGATATAGCCAATGGGTGGTGGTGCGGGGTCCCGCGACAAAATTGTGACGATTTCGACATCTCCGATAACCTGATCGGCAATCTGTTTTTGTAGGTGGGCAAAATTGGGGTCAAATCGGCGGTTGAAGGCCACCATGAACGGCACGCCCGCAGCATCGACCGCACGAAGGCATTCGCGGATACGGTCAACGGACAGATCGACGGGCTTTTCACAAAAAATCGCTTTGCCATTGGCGGCGGCTTTGTGAATCAGATCATAATGTGTGGTTGTTGGGGTGCCCACGACAACGGCATCAATCCGAGGGTCTTCAAGCATCTGATCACTACTCATGACCTCGGCACCCAGTTTGCTCGCCAAAGCATTGGCTGCTTCGGGCAAAAAATCCGAAACGGCGGCTGCACGAGCGGTCGTCATCCCCGACAGGGTCGCGCCGTGAACTTGGCCAATGCGGCCACATCCCAAAAGTCCGATATTGAGCATTTTTCTATCCTTTAAGTGGGGCCAAAACACGCCGCGCTGCCGCGATCATCGGCGCTTCGGTGTCTTTAAGGATCGATACACGATCGAACCTTTCGGGATCAGCGGCAAGGGCATCACGAAGGGCTGTTCCGAACGCCATGCGCAATTCCGTCCCAATGTTAAATTTGCAGATGTTTGTGTCGCGGGCCAATCGTGCGCGTTGTTCAACCGGCACACCAGACCCGCCGTGAATGACCAAGGGTACGGCAGTTGTGGATTGAATTGCGGCAATGCGTTCTTCGTCCAGCCCGCCGTCTTTGTTCTGTTGCAAATGAACATTTCCGACCGAGATGGCCATTGCATCTACACCGGTTTCTTGGGCGAATTCCGCCGCTTCGATGGGGTCGGTCCCAGCCGAGGCTTCGCCTTGCGCGTAGCCGACAAACCCGATCTCGCCTTCACAAGAGATGTTCGCGCTATGGGCCAGATCGGCAATTTGCTTTGTCTCGGCAACGTTCTCTGCAAAGGGTTTGCGTGATCCGTCAAACATCAGAGAGGTGAACCCACTGTCCAGCGCTTCGGAACAGTCATCGTAGGTGTAGCCGTGATCAAGATGCGCGACGACAGGGACGCTGGCGTTTTCAGCTAAACAGCGGAACATTTTACCGATCACAGGCAAGGGCGTGTGGGCGCGGCATCCGGGCCCTGCTTGCAGGATGACGGGGCAATTTTCAGCCTCGGCCGCGCGAACGAAGGCCCGCATATCTTCCCAGCCTAATGTGACCAAACCGGCCACGGCTGTCCCGTTTCTTAGGGCGGGTTGTAAAACATCAGCGAGCGTTACCAATGGCATAAAGCACCTCTATTTGAACTTCGCAATCATGTCTTTGATGCCGGGGATTGTTTCGATCTGATAGGCGTGGGTCGGTTGAAAATATTGAACAAGACTGCGCTGGGACAGCCCACCCAAGATCGTGAAATAATACATCTGATACCCGGGCAGTACTGCGCAAGGGTGGTAACCGCTGTCCAAGCAAATCGTTGAACCATCAACGATGTGATAGGCATCACCGGGTTCATTGTCTTCGCGTTGCAGCATTTGAACGCCAGACCCATGGTTGGGCTTAAAGCGAAAATTGTAGGTTTCATCATGACGGGTTTCGATGGGCAGGCGGTCGGTGTCGTGTTTGTGGCTTGGAAAGCCTGACCAGCCACCTTCACCGACAGTGAACAGTTCGGACACCAGCAGACGGCCGACTTTGTCGTGATATTTGGTACCAAGAATATGTTTGATTTTCCGATGGGTCTTGGTGTCGTCGGACCCGTATTGCACAAGGTCTAATTCGTCGTTGCGCACGGCGAATGCATCTAGAACCTTGTCGTAACGCGCGCCGGCGACAAAGATTTCTGCATCATCGCTGGTGCAGACCATTTCTGCTTTGGCCGCTGTCGGGACGTAGACGCCTTCGGGCTCTCCATCCCACACATCTTCGCCGCGGCCACCAAGATCATCCGCTTTGAAACCTTCAATGTTGATATCAACGCTGCCGGTGGCGGGCACGATGCAGGTTTCATATCCGGGGACTTCGTATTCGAACGCCTGACCTTTCTTCAACTTCACGATGTTGAAGTAGTTCAAAGGAACGGTACTGTCGTCGATATCGACGATTGGCTTATTTTGATTATCAAACGGCGCAATGTGCATGATCGGTCCTTTAGCGTTGGGTTGGGCCGGGGTGGCTGGCCAGAAAGTTTTCGAGCGTTTCGGTGTCCGCCATTGCGGGCGCGCAGCCGGGCCGTGACACAGTAACAGAGGCGCAGGCCGAGCCGCGCAAGATTGATGTTTTCAAATCGTGCCCATCCGCAAGAGATGTCAGCATTCCCGCCATAAAACTGTCGCCTGCGCCGGTCGGTTTAAGAGCATTGACAGGATAAATGCCCGTATGGATTTCCTGTCCATTCACAAACGTAATCGCGCCCTTTGGACCCATTTTGTAAACCACGAGCGCCGCGGTGCTTAGTGACAGATCGCGCGCCTTTTGCAGACCTTTGTCGATCGACCCGGCCATAAACCCGAACTCTTCATCATTGCCGACAATCATGTCGCTTTGCGCTGCCGCGCGGCTTAGAACATCTGCGGCTACTTCGGCTGATGGCCATGAATAGGGGCGGTAATCGACATCGAAAATAATTGGAATGCCTGCGTCTTTGGCCAATTCGAACGCGCGAAACGTGGCGCTGCGTGACGGCTCTGCTGCGAAGACGGTCCCAGCGGTTATCAAAGCGCCGAAGCGGGTGTAATCCACGGCTTCGACATCTTCATTGTTCATTTCAAAATCGGCAGCCCCATTGCGATAGATCACAGACTGATGATTTTCCACGCGGCTTTCATAGATCGCGAGCGAATTTCGAAACTCTCCGGCAACTGGTGTGACGTAATCAGCGCTGACCCCGTATCGATGAAGCTGTTTAACGCAAAACCGCCCGATGCTGTCGTCAGATACGCGGGTCACAAGGCTGGCCTGCCCCCCCAATTTGCAAATGCCGACAGCGGTGTTGGCGGATGACCCACCAAGGGCGACGTGCAACACGTCCGCGTCTTCAGTCGCGGTGCCGGGTGGATCGGCGAACAAATCCATACCGGCGCGGCCAACGATGACAAAATTGTTTGCCTTGATCCCAGATAGCAGCGCATCCATCCTAGATGCCTTTCCGCTGCTTAGATCTGCTGTTTTCGACATCTTTGTGGGCCGCTGTCACTCTCGCTTTTTCTGAAACGTGGGGTGTTCCGACCTCCCACCATGTGTGGCCCTGGGTAGTCCACCCCTCATAGGGGTCAACCTTCATAACGATGACGTAGGTTTTGTCGGCGGCTTTGGCGCGCGCAAAGGCATCGCCAAGACCGGCCGGGTCTTCCACCGTTTCAGCCAGTGCCCCCATAGACTTGGCGTGGGCTTCGAAATCAACACCAATCTGATGTGTCGCTGTTGGCGTGTCCGCGATCAAATTATTGAAACTTTCGTGGCCCGTATTGTTTTGCAGTTTATTGATCACTGCAAAGCCGCCGTTATCAAGCACCAGAACGATCATTTTCTTCTGGGTAAGAACGGATGAATAAATGTCAGAGTTCATCAGCAAGTATGACCCGTCACCCGTGAACACGATCGTGTCTTGATCCGGTTCCAATTCGGATTGTGCAATCCGTGCGCCCCACCCGCCGGCAATTTCATAGCCCATGCAGGAAAAGCCGAATTCGACGTCGACGGTGCCGATGTCCAGCGTTCGCCAGTTTGCGGTGACCTCGGCCGGTAGGCCGCCTGCCGCCGCGACGACACGGTCACGTGGATCGCACGCGGCATTTACGACGCCGATGGCTTGTGCATAGGACGCCGGGCCGTTTCCGATCCGAGTGTTCGACGCGACATATGCGTCCCACTTGGTGCGTTCATCACGGGCTGTTTTGGTCCAGCTTTGCGGCGCCGCGTAACCCTTTATGGCATCACCTAGGGCAGCCAGCCCCAGTTTTGCATCGCCAACGACAGTCGTAGACATGTGTTTTGCGGCGTCATGACGGGCCGCATTCAAACCGATGATCTTTGCGTCATGGGCAAAGGCTGTCCATGATCCGGTTGTGAAATCCTGGAGACGCGTGCCAACAGCGAGGATGACATCGGCCTGTTCCGCTATTGCATTCGCACTGTCAGATCCTGTGACGCCAAGAGGGCCGATGTTCAGATCGTGGGTTGCCACAAGGTTCGCGCGCCCCGCGATCGTTTCGACCACAGGAATTGAATGGGCTTCTGCAAAACGTGTGAGTTCATCAACGGCCCCAGAATACTGGACCCCACCTCCGGCAATGATCATTGGGCGCTGGGCGGATTGTAGCAGCGAAGCAGCGTCGGCGATTTCAGCATCATCAGCCGCCTGTCGCCGGATGCGATGGACACGTTTTTCAAAGAATGAAGTCGGGTAATCGTACGTCCAACCTTGGACATCTTGGGGTAGACCTAAAAATGCCGGGCCGCAATCTGCCGGATCCAGCATCGTATTCAAAGCCGCGGGAAGTGATTGGATGACTTGCGCGGGGTGCGTGATCCTGTCCCAATACCGGCTGACGGATTTAAACGCATCATTAACACCAAACGTCGGGTTTCCGTAGTGTTCAAGCTGTTGCAACACGGGGTCGGGTAGGCGGGTTAGAAACGCATCACCACACAACAACAACATCGGTAGGCGATTTGCATGGGCCAGCGCTGCGCTGGTCAGGAGGTTTGCCGTACCGGGCCCTGCGCTTGCGGTGCAAAACATAAA
>CAYOSK010000136.1:0-7180 GCA_964406585.1 uncultured Octadecabacter sp.
ATGGATCGTAAGGAAGAAGGGGCCAGATCAGCGAGTGCATAACCCTGGGCTTGTAGATCGTTCAGAATTGCGGTCGTTTCGGCCCGAGTGGCGCGCGCGAGGGTCTCTCGATCTATGGCCCAATCCAGATTTGTCATGGTCGCTTTGCCATCGCGAACCGGCCCAGCAACGGCAACGCAGGCGGCAACCGGATCCACATCACCCTCGTCTGAGAGGTATTGCTGCAGCACAGCTTCCAGCCCAGAATAGTCGATGTTTGAATATCGGCGCACAGTGTTCGCTAAGACATTGGTGCCATCCGCAAGCGCGCACCGTGTGTTTGTGCCGCCGATATCAGCAACGAGTGAGAGTGTATTCGACGGGTGCTTCACGATGATTCCAATGCCGACTTAAGCGCGTAATAGGATCGTTTCGGGGTCCGTTGCAACGTGTCGAAATCTACGTGGATCAGGCCAAATCGCTTTTCGTACCCCAGCGTCCATTCGTAATTGTCCAAAAGCGACCAGACGAAATACCCTTCGAGTGGGACACCCTGTTCAATGGCGTATCGGGCGGCTTCAAAGTGGGCGTTCAGGAACGAAATTCTGTTTTCGTCGTCGACCGCGCCGTTTGTGATGACGTCCGCGTTGGCCATGCCGTTTTCTGTAACATAAAGAGGCAAATCACCGGTGTATTCCTTGGCGGTTCGGATTAAAAAATTGGACAAGCCTTCTGGAAAAATCTCCCATCCCATTTGGGTTTTGGGTAAGGGTCCATCCGGGCTCACGTCATGGCCGGGCCACGGTCCGTCGTTTGATCGCACAAGTCGGCGGGTGTAGTAATTTATGCCGCACCAATCCAGCGGTGACTGGATCAATGGAAAATCATCTTGCCAATTTTCGGGAAGGTGCGGGGCCAATCCGGCAAGAATGTTTTCGGGATATTCGCCTTTAAACACACCCCCCAAAAAGAAGCGGTTATAATACCCATCCGACAGGTCGGCGCCGGTTTGATCCGCGACCGTGTCTGTTTCGGGCATCGCCCATTCCAAATTGAACACACCACCCAGCCCGGACATGCCCATGCCGCGCATGGTTTGAATTGCGGTGCCGTGCGCGACGAGGATGTGATGCATCGCACGCGCCGTTGCGCGGATGTCGCGAAGGCCCGGTGCATGCCCCCCCATGAAATGTGACAGCCAACCAACACACCAAGGTTCATTTATCGGGGCGACTGAGTGCATTCTATCCCCAATGCGACCCATAATCGTTTGCGTAAAATCGCCAAACCATTTCGCAATGTCGGGGTTTTGCCAACCGCCCTTGTCGGCCAATGCCGATGGCAACTCCCAATGATACAGGGTCGCGCATGGTTTGATCCCACGTTCCAGCATGGCATCTGTCAAGCGGTCATAGAAATCTAAACCTTCGGGGTTGGGCGTCACCCCATCGGGCATGACGCGCGCCCAACTTGTCGAAAACCGGTAGGCATCAAAGCCGCCGTTCGCAACCAGATCCAAGTCTTCTTCGAAACGATGATAGTGATCGCAGGCAATCGCCCCGTGTTCCGCCCGCACGACATTGCCGGGGGTTGCGGCGAAGGTATCCCAATGCGTTGGGCCCGCGCCACCAAACGAATGGCCTTCGATCTGATAGGCTGAAGTTGCGGCGCCAAAGGTGAACCCTTTGGGGAAATCGGAACGGCTGAAATTCATATCTGATCCTTAGGGCGTAACGTATCGGGCCGAATGATGCGTGTCTTGGTGGTCTTGCCGTGGGGCAGGGCCGGTTGACTGACCAAGCATCAATTCAGCTTCCCAGAGTATTTGCTGTGGCGCGGCTTGGGGGGTTGCGATTTGATGAAGCAACATTTGTGCCAACGCGCGACCGGCATCGCGCACGGATGATCGCGTGGACGTAAAGATCGGAACTTCAGCGCCGTTCACCATGTAAGACAAAGCATCATCATGGGTGACAATCGACACATCTTTTCCCATTTTAAGACCGCGGTCTTCAAGCGCACGCCGCACGCCAATCGCGCTGATGATGGAAGACACAAGAAAGGCCGTTGGCGGTTGGGGTAAATCCAGCATTTGCGAAGCGCAGCTATACCCAAAGCCTTCGGTCATTTCAGCGTTACGCATTAAATCGCGATCAAGGTCTATGTTACGCTTTGCATGGGCCTCTTCATAGCCGCGACGCCGTCGATCTGCAAAATCCATCGTCTCAAGACCGTTCAGCAGCCCGATTCTGACGTGACCCAGATCAAAAAGAAATTCTGCGGCGCGGCGAAAAGACTGGCGATTATTGACATCAAGCCAACTGTAATCACCTGTGACACCAGACGCACGCCCATGCACCACGAATGGAACACCCAAGCTGCGCAAGAGGTCGATTCGCGGGTCGTTCATTTTAGGGCCATGCAAGATAATGCCGTCCACCGTTCCACGAGAATGAAGTGACCGATACACGTCTTCTTCACCGCCATCTTCGACCGCGGACATGACCATTTCATATCCGTTCTTGGCATAGACTTCGCCAGCGCCGGCGATGAAATCCCCGAAGATTGGATTGACCATTTCATGCGTTGTCGTTGTTGGAATGACATGCCCAATCGCGTGCGAGCGACCGGTGGCAAGCCCCTTCGCACGGGTGTTGGCCGTGTATTTGTGTTTCGCCGCGGCCCTAAGAACTTTGTCGCGTGTTGCTTCGCTTACCTCAGGGTAGCCGTTCAGCGCGCGGCTGACCGTCGTTTGGGATAACCCTAATACCTGAGAGAGTTCTTTGAGGTTCATAGATAAAGATTTAAACCGCTTTGGATTTTATGTCCCAATAGGGTTTGGCGAAGGCAAGTCGCAAAAGCAACCGCTTTTTTGCTTTATTTATTGTGCATGTGCAGCAATTTCAAAGGTTGGAATTATTGGCAGAACGTGGATTGACACGGTGCTACGTTTCAATCAACCTATCAATCATCCAAAGCGCTTTGATAAAAACTTCGCGCGGGATATTCGGAAAAACTCGATGTCTTGGCAAAAGGCTGAGCATCACTTGGGAGGACTACCATGACTAAAACACTTTATGCTGGTGTGGCACTTGCCGCGCTGACAGCTGGTATGGCGTATGCCGATGGCCATGCTGCCGACATTTCGGGTGAAACAATTACAGTCGCGGGCACATGGCTCAGCCCCGAAGCGGAAATTGTCGAAGAAATTTTTGATATTTTTGAAGAGCAGACAGGCGCGACGGTTGCTTACGTTGGCTCCGACAGCTTTGAAAGCCAGATCGTTATCGACATCGAAGGTGGCTCCGCGCCGAACCTTGCAGTGTTCCCACAGCCTGGTCTGGCGTCTGATCTTGCGGCACAGGGTCACTTGACACCCCTTCGCGATGGATCGGCCGAGTGGATCACAGAAAACTACGCTGCGGGTCAGTCTTGGGTTGATCTAGGCACATATGCGGACGCAAACGGGGATGATCAGCTGTACGGCATGTTCTTCCGCGTCGATGTAAAATCGCTTGTTTGGTATTCACCAGAGAACTTCGAAGATGCTGGCTATGACATTCCGGAATCGATGGAAGAACTGATCGCACTGTCTGACCAGATCGTTGCGGACGGTGGGACACCGTGGTGCATCGGTTTGGGATCTGGTGCGGCGACAGGTTGGCCAGCGACGGACTGGGTCGAAGACATGATGTTGCGCACACAAGAACCGGCTGTCTATGACGCATGGGTTAGCAACGAAATGCCATTCAACGACCCGAAGGTTATCGAAGCGATCGAAACCTTTGGTACGTTTGCATTGAATGATGATTATGTCGCTGGCGGCGCTGGCGCGGTTGGTTCAACTGATTTCCGTGACAGCCCCAAAGGTTTGTTTGACAGCCCACCTCAGTGCTACATGCACCGCCAGGCGTCATTCATTCCTGCATTCTTCCCAGAAGGCACAGTGGTTGGTGAAGACGCAGATTTCTTCTACTTCCCAGCCTTCGCTGAAAAAGACCTCGGCAATCCGGTTCTTGGGGCGGGCACATTGTTCGCCATCACCAATGAATCCGAAGGCGCACACCAGCTGGTTGAATTCCTCCGTTCACCAGAGGCACACGAAGTGTGGATGTCCAAGGGTGGTTTCTTGACACCACACACCGGTGTTGATGCGGCCGCATTCGGGTCAGACACAGAACGTGCGCTGAACGAAGTCCTGTTGGGCGCCACAACATTCCGCTTTGACGCATCTGATCTGATGCCAGGTGGTGTTGGTGCAGGTACGTTCTGGACTGGTATGGTTGATTATGTTGGCGGTGCCGCGGCGCAAGACGTGGCTGACAGCATCCAGCAAAGCTGGGACGCCCTGAAGTAATCAGGTAAGTCAAAAGAAGACGGGGTGGCGCGGTATTCTGCGCCACCCCATTTGGCTGCGGGCCAACTCGAAAACGCTTGAGGGGGGACACAAGCATGCATCCTGCACTTCTTGGGATCATCACAATTGTCGTGGGTGTAAGCGGCTGTGTGGGATACTTTTACGGCGCAAATGCGTTGTTGGATAAGGTCATATTTCCTGCAGCGGGCCCCAATATGGGCCGCAATATCAATCGCCGTGAAATGATCCGGCCTTGGATTTTCCTGTTTCCTGCATTGCTCGCGCTTGGCCTGTATTTGGCGTACCCGGTGTTCGCGACATTGCGGTTAAGCTTTTTGGAACGTCTTCCCGGAAACGAATACCAGTTTGTCGGGCTTAAGAATTACCAACAGATGTTCGCCGAGGATAAGTTTCTAGAAGCCTTGAAGAACAATGTATTGTGGCTGGTCGTTGTACCAGCGGCCTCCACGGCATTTGGGCTATTGGCCGCTCAACTGACGGATCGGTTGAAGTGGGGCAATATCGCGAAGTCCATTGTTTTTATGCCTATGGCGATCTCGTTTGTTGGGGCCGCAGTTATTTTCAAATTGATCTACGAAGCCCGTCCCGAAGACGTGGCGCAGATCGGTGTCCTAAACCATTTGTACCTTCTGTTTGGTGGCGATGATCCTCAACAATGGTTGACGATTCCGTTTTGGAACAACTTTTTCCTGATGATTGTTCTGATCTGGATCCAAACAGGCTTTGCCATGGTGATCCTATCTGCCGCGCTGCGTGGCATTCCCGAAGAAACAATCGAAGCGGCGATCATTGATGGAGCGAACCCGTTCCAGATCTTTTTCAAGATCAAAGTGCCTCAGATCGTGGGAACGATCGTGGTGGTCTGGACGACGATTACCATCGCCACCCTCAAAGTGTTCGACATCGTGTTTGCGATGACAAATGGGCAATGGGAAACACAGGTTTTGGCGAACTATATGTATGCCAAAATGTTTGTTGCACGCGATTGGGGCATGGGGTCTGCATCCGCGATGATCATTATGTTGCTGGTCACGCCGATCCTTGTTTGGAACGTGTACAATGCCCGCAAGGAGATGCGCTAATGGAAAGCATGGCAGGTAAAAAGCCCGCGGTCGTCTGGCTTCTCAATCTCTCCGTTGTTGCTTTGGTGGCGTTGTGGTTGTTCCCAACCCTTGGTTTGTTTGTGTCGTCTTTTCGCACAAGCGAACAAATCACATCGTCGGGGTGGTGGGCGTCTTTGTTTCCAGCCGAACAAACGTTGCAACTGCGCGCGATTGATCCTGATGACAATCGGATCGAAACCTCTGCCGGGGTATTTGTTGTCCAAGGAAATGTGTTTGCCGACAATGAAGATTACGCAGACCTGACAATTGATTCATGGGGGACGTCATCACGATCCCCAAGCGCGAACACGCCGGGTGATCTCGCTGATTTGGGTGACGGTGAAACCATGACGATGGACAATGTCGGAAATTATGTCTGGCAGGGGAATGATGATCAGATTTCGGGGCGCGGACAGCGATTGTTTGTTATCGCGACGATCCCGCCGGAATTTACCACGGCCAACTACCGAAATGTGCTGTTCTCTGAAACCAATTCAGAAGACATGGCCAAGGCGTTTTTCAACACACTAACGGTTGTCATACCCGCAACGATCATTCCAATCTTGATCGCGGCTTTTGCGGCATATGCTTTGGCGTGGATGGATTTTCCCGGGCGTGCGCTTTTGATTGCGACTGTTGTTGGGCTTTTGGTTGTTCCGCTTCAGCTGGCTTTGATCCCGCTTTTGCAGTTTCACAACGCGATTGGGATCGGAAAGGGGTACTTGGGGGTTTGGATGGCCCATACCGGATTTGGGTTGCCATTGGCGATATATCTGCTGCGAAATTACATGGTGGGCCTTCCGCGTGATATCATCGAAAACGCCCGTGTCGATGGCGCAACGGAATTTCAGATTTTCACGAAGATCATTTTGCCATTGTCGTTTCCTGCACTGGCCTCGTTCGCCATTTTCCAGTTTCTATGGACGTGGAATGATCTGTTGGTTGCATTGGTTTTCCTTATCGACAGTTCTGGCCAAACCACGGTTATGACCAAACAGATTGTCGAATTGTTGGGCACCCGTGGGGGCGATTGGGAAATTCTGGCCACATCGGCATTCATATCAATCGCTGTACCTTTGGTCGTGTTCTTCTCGATGCAGCGTTTCTTGGTTCGCGGCCTTTTGGCTGGTTCAGTTAAGTAGAAAGACGACGATGAACAAAGTGGTACAGTTGGCGGCCCAAGCGGCGCTTGAAAAAGACCGGGATTGGTGGCGCGGCGCGGTGATCTATCAAATCTATCCGCGTAGCTATCAAGACAGCGACGCAGATGGGATCGGCGACCTTGCAGGAATTGTCACGCGGCTTCCCTACATTGCATCCTTGGGTGTCGATGCCATTTGGATTTCGCCGTTTTTCACATCCCCGATGAAAGACTTCGGATATGACGTGTCAGATTACTGTGATGTTGACCCAATGTTCGGCACGCTTGCTGATTTCGATGCGATTATAGCGTCAGCGCATGACCTTGGTCTGAAGGTTATGATTGATCTGGTGCTGTCACACAGTTCTGATCAACACGTATGGTTCCAAGAAAGCAAAGCGGACCGCATCAACGACAAAGCCAATTGGTACGTTTGGGCCGACCCAAAAGAGGACGGCACCCCGCCCAACAACTGGCTGTCCATTTTTGGCGGGCCGGCGTGGCAATGGAATGCCGCCCGTGAGCAGTACTACATGCACAACTTTCTCACCAGTCAGCCCGATCTGAATTTTCATGAAC
>CAYOSK010000137.1:0-6954 GCA_964406585.1 uncultured Octadecabacter sp.
ATCCTGACAGCCAATGACAACAACGTCGACGCTGTGATTGCATCCAACGATGGCACCGCTGGTGGTGTTGTTGCTGCGCTGACGGCACAGGGCATGGAAGGGATTCCAGTCTCTGGTCAGGATGGCGACCACGCTGCGCTGAACCGCGTTGCACTAGGCACGCAAACTGTATCTGTCTGGAAAGACGCACGCGATTTGGGCCGCTCTGCGGGTGAAATCGCTGTCGCATTGGCCAATGGCGAAGACGCTGGTGACAGCGTGTCTTGGACATCCCCGGGCGGGACAGAAATGACCGCACGTTTCTTGGAACCTGTGCCAATCACAGCCGACAACCTGTCCGTCGTCGTTGATGCCGGCTGGATCACACAAGAAGCACTGTGTCAGGGCGTTTCAGGCGGCCCAGCACCTTGTAACTAACCTCCCGTTGGCCCCGGCATTCGTGCTGGGGCCGCACCACCTTCGCGGTACTGAGAAAGGTCTGAAATGACAGACATGACGTCAGCGCCGGTCCCCCAAAAAGATGACACAAACCTTTTCCAGAAACTGGAACTGGACATGCGTTTGTTGGGTATGATCGGGGCTCTTTTTGTTCTTTGCATCGGGTTCAACTGGTTCACGGATGGCCGGTTCCTAACACCCCGCAATATATTTAACCTCACGATCCAAACTGTTTCTGTCGCCATCATGGCCTGCGGCATGGTGTTTGTGATTGTGAACCGTCACATCGACCTGAGCGTTGGCGCGCTGCTGGCAACGACATCAGCAGTCATGGCAATGATGCAAACACAAATCCTGCCCAACACATTGGGTCTGGGCCTTGGGCATCCTGCAATCTGGGTTTTGGCAATCATCTCGGGTTTGCTGATCGGGACGTTGATTGGCGCATTTCAGGGGTGGCTGATCGGGTATCTGACGATCCCCGCCTTCATTGTCACGCTGGGCGGCTTTCTGGTGTGGCGCAACGTGGCGTGGTACCTGACAAGCGGCCAAACCATCGGCCCGCTGGATTCAACCTTTTTGATCTTTGGCGGCACCAACGGCACCCTCGGCACCACCTGGAGCTGGATCCTCGCCGCTGTGGCAGTCATCGGTGCGATTTGGGCGATGTGGAGCGCGCGGCGCGCAAAATCCGCGCATAATTTCCCCGTCAAACCCATGTGGGCGGAACTGACTCTCTATGCCATTATCGTTGGCGCGATCTTTGGATTCATCGCAATCCTGAACGCCTATCTGATCCCGGAACGGCGGCTGGCACGCATGTTTGAAGCCCGCGGCGAAGAGCTCCCCGAAGGTCTGACCGTCGGATACGGTTTGCCCATTTCTGTGCTGATCCTGATATTGGTGGCCGTCGTGCTGAGCATCGTGGCAAAGCGGACCCGGTTCGGACGCTATATTTTCGCAACGGGTGGCAATCCGGATGCTGCGGAACTGTCTGGCATCAACACGCGTCGCCTTACGGTCAAAATCTTTGCGCTGATGGGGTTTCTGTGTGCGCTGTCAGCTGTTGTGGCATCGGCACGATTGTCCAACCATTCCAACGACATCGGCACATTGGACGAACTGCGCGTCATCGCCGCAGCCGTGATTGGCGGCACTGCACTTGCGGGCGGGTTTGGCACGATCTACGGGGCCATCATTGGTGCATTGATTATGCAATCCCTGCAATCCGGCATGGCGATGGTCGGCGTTGACGCGCCGTTCCAGAACATCGTTGTGGGCACTGTGCTGGTTCTCGCGGTGCTGATCGACATTATCTATCGTAAACGTGTGGGGGCGAAATAATGACCAAACAAACCAACGCGCCCTTAGTCGAGATGAAGAACATCTCGATCTCGTTTGGTGGCATTAAGGCGGTCGATGATGTTTCTGTCGATCTGTATCCGGGCGAAGTCGTCGGCCTTTTGGGTCACAACGGCGCGGGCAAATCAACGCTGATAAAGGTGCTTTCGGGTGCCTATAGCAAAGACGCCGGCGACATTTTCATCAACGGGCAAAAGGTAGACATCAATTCGCCCCGCGACGCACGCGACAACAACATCGAAACGATCTATCAAACGCTTGCGCTTGCAGACAATCTTGATGCTGCGTCCAACCTGTTCTTGGGGCGTGAATTGATGACGCCCTTTGGCTTGGTTGACGATGCCGCGATGGAGGCCGAGTGCCGCAAAATCATGGCACAACTCAACCCGAACTTTCAGAAGTTCCACGAACCCGTGTCGGCCCTGTCTGGGGGCCAACGCCAATCTGTGGCCATCGCACGAGCGGTCTATTTCAACGCTCGTATCTTGATCATGGATGAACCTACGGCCGCACTTGGGCCCCATGAAACACAAATGGTTGCGGAACTGATCCAGCAACTCAAGGCGCAAGGGATCGGCATCTTCTTAATTGATCACGACGTGCATTCCGTCATGGAACTGTGTGACCGCGCAAGCGTGATGAAAAACGGCAAACTTGTCGGCACGGTCGACATTGAAAACGTCACAGACGACGATCTTTTGTCGATGATCATCCTTGGCAAAACCTCTACTCAAAAGGCAGAAGCATAATGGCGACAGGTTTCTTTGATGGGGTCAAACCCGCTGAATTTCACCACTACAACCCCGACGAAATCGTTATGGGCAAAACTATGGCGGATCATCTGCGGTTTGCGGTCGCCTACTGGCACTCTTTCGCGTGGGAAGGCCAAGACCCCTTTGGCGGACAAACATTTCAACGCCCATGGCACCCCCAAGACGACATGGGCCGCGCCAAACTAAAGGCCGATGTTGCCTTTGAAATGTTCGAACTTCTGAATGTGCCCTACTTTTGCTGGCACGATGCAGACCTGCGTCCTGAACAGGGTAATTTCGCTGACAACCTGCGCACGCTGAACGAAATCACCGATTACTTGGGCGAAAAGATGGACGCGTCCAACACGGGGCTTTTGTGGGGCACCGCCAATATGTTCAGTGATCGCCGCTGGATGTCTGGCGCATCAACAAACCCCGATCCTGATGTGTTTGCCTTTGCTGCGGCCACAGTGAAATCCTGCATGGATGCCACCCACAAACTGGGCGGCGAAAACTATGTTCTGTGGGGCGGACGCGAAGGGTATGAAACCCTGCTCAATACCGACATGGGTCAAGAACTCGACCATATGGGCCGTTTTTTGTCGATGGTCGTGGACTACAAACATAAGATCGGCTTTCGCGGTCAAATCCTTGTGGAACCAAAGCCACAAGAACCGTCAAAGCATCAATATGATTTCGATGCGGCGACGTGCATCGGGTTCTTGCGCAAATATGGGCTGGAAAACGAGGTCAAACTGAACCTCGAACAGGGCCATGCGATCCTCGCGGGGCATTCGTTTGAACACGAAATCGCCGTCGCTGCAAATGACGGGATGCTCGGGTCGATTGATATGAACCGCAATGATTATCAGTCTGGCTGGGACACGGATCAGTTCCCCAACAACGTCCCCGAAGTCGCGATTACCTACTATCATATCCTTAAGGCTGGTGGCCTTGGCCAAGGCGGCACAAACTTTGACGCCAAGCTGCGCCGCCAATCGCTGGATGCACAAGACCTGATCGACGGGCACGCAGGTGCGATGGATGTCTGCGCGCGTGGCCTAAAGGCTGCGGCTGCAATGTTGGAGGATGGCGGATTGGAAACGGCGTTGTCGGATCGCTATGCTGGCTGGCAGAAACCCGGCGCCAAGGACATGCTCAGCAGTGATCTGGAAACAATCACACAACGTGTTCTGTCCGAAGGCATCGCGCCGCAGCCTCGGTCCGGTCGTCAAGAAGCGCTGGAAAACTACGTCAACCGCTTCGTGTAACTACCCCCCGATGACATATGTCATCGTTCCCAAGAAGGCGCCGGACTCCCTGTTTTTCCGGCGCCTTCGTCTTTTCTGGCCTGTTTTTATGCCGTGTAGATCAATTGCGCCGTTCCCACCGCAGCTTCGCTATGGGCTGGGCGCTGCGGCGTTTGCCCTAAGCAGCGCGCGCGAATCTTGGTCCATGTGTCGTTGCGCCCCCCTCCCCCTGCCGTGAAAATCTGGCTTGGCGCAGCCCCTCCGCGTTTCGCGATTTCCGCAAAACACTGCGCTTCAATCGCCGACATGCCTTCTAGCAACGCTTGCAAAAACGCGGCATCATTGTCTGGGCGTGGTGCCATTTTGGGCGCCAAATCAGGATCATTGATCGGAAAACGCTCTCCGGGTTCGCGCAACGGGTAATACTCCAAACCCAGCGGGCTATCAGGATCGATCTGCGCGCTCAGGCGGGCAAGATCATCGTCACTAAAAAACTGTCGCAACACCGCCCCACCGGTGTTTGACGCGCCACCAACCAACCACAAATCGCCCAAGCGATGGGAATACAGCCCCACCATAGGATCATCAATGCGCACGGGGCTTAGCAGCTTCACCGCCAACGTGGACCCAAGCGACGTCACCGCGACGCCCTCCTTCAAGGGGGCGCAGGCAAGAAACGCGGCAATACTGTCTGTTGTGCCGGCATGGATCATCACAGCCTTAGACAACCCAAACTGCTCCGCAATGTGTGCGCTGATCGGGGCAACCGGCGCGCCGGGGTTGTGGACCTTGGGCAAAAGGGCCGGATCAATGACCGCATCAACCCACGACGGCCAGCTTTCTGTTTCAGGATCAAACCCCGTCTTCAACGCGTTGTTGAAATCAGAATGCCCCCCCGACCCCATCAACTTGGCCGCGATAAAATCCGCCTGATGCAGCAGATGGGCAGGCGCGTCAGTGGCCAGTGACACCAACCGCATCGCGCGGGCCAATGCAGAATTGCTGCCCTTGGCGATATGGATTTCAGGTTCCAATGCGGCGATTTTCGCAGCCTCAGCGTCAAAACCTTTGGAATTATACATCAACGCCGGGCTGACAGGATTCAAATCGCGGTCGGTCAACACCATTGATCCTGACGTTCCATCCACCGCAATGCTTGTAATATCAAAGGGATCAAGACCCAGTTCGTGCAAGGCAGACGTTTGTGTCGTCAAACAGTTCGTGACCGCCTCCCACCAGCCGTTCGCATCGATGTTCTGCAGATCTTGTACAGGATGATCAGCACGCGCCATCGACACCAGCTTTGCGCCATCCATCACCGCCGTGCGCACACCAGACGTGCCCACATCAATCCCCAAGGCAAGTGTCATGCGCGCGCTGCCAAGGCTTGGCGGTACTTTTCAGCGTCCCAGTTCAGAAGCTCCGCTTCGGCGTCCGGGCCGATCGGATCCAACGTCCAACCCTTGGGCACGCGCTGTAACACGTCACTGATGCAGGCCAGCATCGCGATCTGGCTCGTTGTGGCGTCTGTGCGCAGCGCAACACCGACGCCGTCCACCACAATGGCGGGCGGATTTTCATCGTTGTCTTTCAGGGGCAGCGCGGGCCCAAGAAATACAACATGATCAGGGTAATACGTCCCTGATACCGCACGGGTCTTTGCAACCGTATCCGTGGCCAGCCACGTCTGTGTCGCCCATGAAAATCCGTCTGGTGGTGTGTCAGTCGGGATCGGCCGTTCATTATCTGCCAATGGCAATTGCAGGCGATTTTGCACATCCGCAATCAAATCGCGCACCTCAGCCACGCTGTCGCCGCAACAAATCAACCCGTGGTTCTGCAACAGGATCACACGGGTGTCCGGCGTAACTCTCGCCAAAATCTCACGCGTAAGCGGCAGGCCCGGCTTGGCATAAGGTACAACAACATAAGACAAACCATTGAGCTTTTCAGCCAGCAAAGCGCGCCCTTGCGGGGATATCACATGCGCAATCGTCACAATCGAATGGGTGTGGGCCACAACGGCATAATCAAGGGCGGCGTGAAAGGTTGTTTCAATCGACGGGCGCAGCGTTATCGCCGGATCAAGAACCGTCGCTTTGCACGAACCATCCCCTGCCCCGCGCGCTTCTGCTTTCGCGGCGTCGCGATCCACAGCAACAAAAATGTCTTGGGTTTCGGCATTGGCAAGCTCGGTGCCAGACGCCTTGATCCACATCACGCCACCATCTTTGATCGATGTGTTCCCACCGGGTCCTTGCACCTGCAATGGGTCTTGACCCAGTGCCGCAGACAGCGCGCGAAAGTCATCCGTGAGTAAATCCTGTGCCGTCATCACCGCACTCCTTTGATCCGATATGTGGGCAACGCACAGCCCTTTTCTTCTGCGATCCGGGCCAGCACGGCTTCACCGTCGCCCTGCGCAAATTGATCACGGTACAACCCGCCCTCAATAAACAATGAATCCCAACCTGCCGCTTGGGCACCCGCGATGTCATGTTCCATACTGTCGCCAACCATAAGATAGCGGCCCGCCCCAAACACCTGTTCTAACGCGCGAAACACTGGGCGATGCGGCTTGCCGTAAAACACCACCCGCCCGCCCATATCTACATAGGCATAGGCCAAAGCCCCCGGCGAGATCACCAGCCCGTCTTCGCGCGGGCTGCTTCGATCAGGGTTCGAACAATAAACCGTCAGTCCGCGGTCCAACCAATCTTTCAGGGGCGTCGTCCATGCCGCCAAATCCGCACCGTCCGGCAACCCCATGAGTAAAATAGCCTCTGCGTCACGCACATCCGCCATCAGCGTCACGTCGAGCCCTTCGGCCCAGACCTGTGCATCACCCGCGTCGCGCTCAACAGCATAAAACGACCGCTCTGCAATCGCAGATGTCTCGACGTCCCGCCATAACGCTTCGCCGCTGGTCATCACATAATCAAACACGTCACCGTCAAATCCCATGCCAACGATCCGCGCTGCATTTGGGGCTGATCGTTTGCCGGAATTGGACAAAACGCCAACCTGACACCGCGCCGCGCCAAGGGCGCTCAGCGCGTCAATGGCGCCAGCATAAGGGGCCGTGCCATTGTGCAGGACCCCCCATTGGTCAAAGACGATTGCATCATAGTCTGATGCAATCGCCGCAATGT
>CAYOSK010000138.1:0-6931 GCA_964406585.1 uncultured Octadecabacter sp.
ATTTTTAAGACTTGTGTCAGATATATACGATAAAGTTATCCTATGATAATACTGTACTATATTAATTTATATAAATTCAAATTTTAAATATACTTTTTTTTAATTTTATTGTATGATTCTATTCTAGAATTATTAATTATAACAAAAACATCTAGAATAAAATAAGACTTTTTTATATACTATAAATATAGATTTTCTATTAGTATAAGAAATAATTAACGGAATTTATAGTACCTATTACTTACTAAGAAGATTGTCAATATTAAAGAATAAAAAGCTAAAAAGGATTAAAAAATGGTTTTCTGGGATAATTTACTCCGTTACCCGAGATTTTTTATATCTTCAATGATTGGTTTAATTTTAGTGGTTATAAACCCTATTATTAACCAGTTAAAAAAATTTAATGACAAAAAAATAATATATCTATTTTTATTTATTTCTTTGATCACTCTATTTTGGATTTTAAAAGAAATGCTTACTTTTGATTAAAAAAAGCCTACCCAACTTATTTTATTATTATATTTAGGATAATTACTTTATGGAAACTAGACACTTTTTTAATTCAATACCTTATTATGGTGACTATGGTAAGGTAAAAGAAACAGAAACAGAACAAGAAGAGAGAGAAAAAGAAGAACAAATAGAAAAAGAAGAACAAGTAGAAAAAGAAGAACAAGTAGAAAAAGAAGACCCATATTATTTCGCAGAAAATCGTTGGCGTAATACTAAGTCAACATACTCTACACTGTATTACTATCCAAGATATACTTCAAAAAGAGGTGAACTAAATCGAGGCGAACGAATAGAAATAGCAAACGCAAAAATTGAAGATAGTTTTAACCAAAAAATAAATAAAAAAGAGAGTAAAAAACCCCTTCGTCTTTTTAAAAATATTCAGGAAATTGATGAGGATAAATTATATATACAGACTGGAGCATTTGCTCTCTTTGATACATTCGTCCGTAGTGGTATTGAATCTGTCTTTGGATATCCTGGTGGTGCAATATTACCTATTTATGACGAATTATTTTTTTGGGAACAAAAAAAATTCATTAAACACTATCTTGTTAGGCATGAACAAGCTGCAACCCATGCCGCAGATGGTTTTAGTAGGTCGAGTGGCCAAGTTGGAGTTTGTTTTGCAACATCGGGGCCGGGTGCAACAAATTTAGTTACTGGTATTGCTACAGCATATTTAGATTCAATTCCAATGATAGTCATAACTGGACAAGTAGGGGGCCAGTTCCTTGGAACAGATGCTTTTCAAGAAATTGATATTTATGGAATAACTTTATCATTAGTTAAACATTCATATGTTGTTTTGGAAGCAAGATTTTTGTCTCAAATTCTTGCAGAAGCAATCTATATTTCACAAAATGGTAGGCCTGGCCCAGTTTTAATTGATATACCAAAAAATGTCGGTCTTGAAAAAATAAAAAGATTTACTCCTTGCTATAATACAACTGTGCATAAAGTTTTAGGTTGGCGATATAAAATAAAGAATCAATTAGAAAATATAAGGATGGCTTTACATAAACTTTCGGTGTCTTCAAAGCCCCTGTTATATATTGGTGGTGGAGTATTAAGTTCTAATGCTACTCGGGAGTTATCATACTTTGCGTATACTTATCGAATCCCTGTGACAACGACTCTAACTGGGAAAGGAGCGTTTGACGAGGAGAATAAATTATCTTTAGGTATGTTAGGAATGCATGGTACAGTATCAGCGAATTTTTCTATATCAAATTGTGATTTATTGATAGCTGTTGGTGCTAGATTTGATGATAGAGTTACAGGAAAATTACAAGATTTTGCTTGTAAAGCTTTTATTATTCATATTGATGTTGATGAAGCAGAGATTGGAAAAAATAAAAATATTGGTATTGGTATAGTAGGGGATATAAAAAAAATTTTTCAAAAAATTTTATTACTAATGGCCCGCCCAGAACACGGTTGGTTAAAAAAACCTCTAAGTGAAGAATTTCAATACTGGAGTAGGCAAACAATATTATGGAAAAGACAATTCCCATTATTACCAATCCCTGGTGATTATTCAAGATTACCTAAAACTATTGATGATGTATTATTACCACAAACTGTTATTAAAACAATCTCAGAAATTAGACCTTATGCAATCATTACTACAGATGTCGGACAACATCAAATGTGGGCTGCGCAATACACAAAATGTAAACGACGTAAGTGGTTATCTAGTGCTGGTCTAGGAACAATGGGATTTGGTTTACCAGCTGCTATAGGAGCCGCGATAGCTTATCCAAACGAAGATATTATTTGTATCACAGGTGATTCAAGTTTTCAAATGAATTTACAAGAATTAGGAACAATATCTAAACATAAGTTGCGAATTAAAATCGTTATAATTAATAATCATTGGCAAGGAATGGTACGTCAATGGCAAGAGACGTTTTATGAAAGTCGATATTCACATTCAAATATGTCGGAAGGAGCACCAAAATTTGATATTCTTGCAAAGGCTTATGGGTTAAAAAGTTTCTATACTGAACGTCAATCAGAAATCTGGCCGACTCTACGCGATGCTCTTGAAGGAATAAACCCTGTTTTACTTGAATGCAATGTTCGAGAAGATGAAAATTGTTATCCTATGGTTGAACCTTCTAAGTCCAATAGTGAAATGGCTTTATCTAGAAAACTTTCTACTACAAAAGAAGGGTTAGTAATAGATAAAGAAAAAGAAAAAGAGAGAGCAGAGCTCTCTTTGGAAAAATTAAATAAAAAGAAAAAGAAAAATAATAATTAAAGTTATATATCTTGTTTTAAACAAGTCTTGAATAATATTCAATTACTAACATATCATTGATCTTAAATCTAAGGTCTTTACGTTGTATTAAATTTAGAATTTTCCCAGTCAATAATTTTGAGTCAAATTCTAAATGACTACTTGAAATATTATCATTCACGTTTAAGTTTTCTCCTTGATTTAAATTAGATTTAATTAATGCAACTGTTTTAGGTTTCTTAGAAAAACTAATGATATCATTTGGTTGGCATTGAAAACTTGGTATATTTACTCTTTTCTTATTAATCATTACATGACCATGACTAACAAATTGTCTTGCTGCTGGTATAGTCGGTGCTAATCCTAAACGAAAAATAATATTATCTAAACGCATTTCTAAAAGTTGCATTAATAAGAAGCCTGTTAAACCTTTTCTTCTTCTTGCTTCTTTAACATATCGTAATAGTTGTGACTCAGTTATTCCATAGTTATAGCGTAATTTTTGTTTTTCATTTAATCTAATCTTATAGGGAGAATCTTTCGATTTTTTTTGTTCATTTGAATCTTGCTTTATTACTACTTTTCGTGTTAACCCAGGCAAATCACCTAATCGATTAATAATTTTTAAACGTGGGCCTCTATAACGTACCATTTTAATTAAATTAATATTTTTAAATTAAAATCAATTTACTAATAAACTTAAAAGAATGTTCAGCTAGATAACTAAATTATTAAAATTAAAGTTGAACTAAAATCAAAAATTGTTTGTTACAATATAAGATAGTACAGTATTGTATTATCTTATATAAGGGCTTGTAGCTCAGTGGACTAGAGCGCGTGGCTACGAACCACGGTGTCGGGGGTTCGAATCCCTCCTAGCTCATATACAATACATATAATAAATTTTGGGGTATAGCCAAGTGGTAAGGCAGTGGACTTTGACTCCGCCATTCGTAGGTTCGAATCCTCCTACCCCAGTTTTTCAGTCTTTTTAAACTATTTGAGACATATGAATTTCTTTAATTAAAGACCTACAGAAAAGACGTGAAGTTAGTATTAAATCCTAATCTAACCTTTGTTTTTCTTAAATTAAATTTACTCTGTAAATGTTTCTCATTCTCTTGGGTGTTTATTATCTTATTTACGAAAATATTCAGATAAATAGGAAGTAAAGTAATAATTTTATTTGATTTTTTTAATTTTATGATAGGATTATTTTTAAGTAAGAAATTTTTATTAAAATTGTTGAAACTATTTATCCCTAATTAAAAAAATATCTAATATTTTTTAATTATTATATAGGTAAATTTTAAGCTTATAAAAAATATCGATCAGATTTCTTACCCAACTAATTAGTTAGGTAAAAAATCCGATCTATATTTTTTATAAGCTTAAAATTTACCTATAAGCTCATATTTTAATTTCGAACTATCTCGTATCAATTTTGTTATCCCCTCGACTTCATCAACATTTGATAGCCAATAATTGATTATAATAGTATAATCATTTAATATATTAATAGAATCATCTTTTGACATCCAAGGTTTATAAGATAATTCTTCTTTTAGTAATTGCCAACCATTTTCTCTAGGCCAAAAAAAAAATGTAGTAATAGGCATTGTAGAATTATTTTGTAATTTTTTATCTACAGCCAGACCTAGATAGTTTTTACCCCAAAGAATCTTAAAAACATAAATATTATCCTTTATCATAATGAATTGTTTATAATTTATTAGAATTTAGAAGATCTTCTTAACAAATTTTTTACTACTTCAGTAGGTTGTGCACCATTGGCGATTCTACTAATTGTTCGTTCCCGGTTAATATGGAAAGTCTTTTTCATTGGATCATAAAAACCTAATTCTTCTAATGCCTTTCCATCACGCTTAGTTTTAACATCCATCACTACAATTTTATAAAAAGGTTGTTTTTTACGACCTCCACGTTTAAATCTTATTTTTAACATATTTAGTATAGCTTATTGTAATATTTTAAAAGTTTTCGATTGCTTAATATTTTTCTTATATATGTATATTTTACTCTAAATCTAATGTCATTTTTAAGTATCTAGTAATTCTAATCTTCGTTTTATAAAAAATATGATTAGTTCAAATACTCTTCCTTTTTAACCTATCGCTCTATATAATTATAATTGACTCTAATGTCCGTATCATCCATTCCAAGCATATAAATGCCATCATTGCGGACATATCCATACCGAATATAGTTGGAAGTAAACCTTGGAATTCTTTCAAGAAGATATCAGTGATAACGATTAACCCAAACATTGGATGAATATAAGGATTCACATTTGGAAACCATTGGACTAGGAACCGTATGGACAAAGCCCAATAATATCCTTTAAGAAAGAGTACCGTAAAGAGTATTGTCAAGATAAGATAATCTCTCTTTTCTAAATTATCTAAAACCATTCCCTGAGGAAGACGATTATTAACGAAATTATATATTGTATATGATAAATCCATTTTTCTCTCCCATCTTAATTAATTATTTATTTTTAGTAGTAAGAAAAAGAATAGTACGCCTAAAAATAAGTTATTGCTTTTAAAGTAATAATATTGCAAATCTAAGTATATTGTCAAATTTTAATGAAGAAATTTTTAGAAATATAAATATACTGAATCAACTATAGATTTAAGAATATTTACGCTTCTTAAAAGTAAGAGATTCCTGTGCCTTACGAAAGAATATTAACCCATTAATTGGTATTAATATAATAGTATTTTATAAACTATTTTGAATTTAGAAATCATTTAAGAACTCACTTAATACTATTAATTTTCACTAAGACGCTTATATAGATTTTTTTTATTAGAAAAGTTAAAAAAGGCTGTGATATAATACTATCGTACAAAATACTTCTAGTTATACTTTTGACATAAAATAAAGCTAAATAAATAATTTTAATGGCAATTTTCTATCACAAAATTATATTTATTATTTATATGGACAAAAATTTTAAAGACTCTGTGGATTATGAATCTAGATGGGGATTTTATATAAAAAGTGAAATTTTAAATGGCCGCGTAGCAATGATTGCGTTAATAATAATATTAGTCATTGAGACTTTAACAAAGCAAACTTTAATTAATTTACTTTCTTTTTTTTTTAACTAATTTTAAATACTAATTAAATTTTTCTTATTATAAAGTTAAAATTTAATTAGTTACAGTTTTTAACCAATCATAGCCTTTTTCTTCCAATAAATTTGCTAATTCGGCACTCCCAGTTTTAACAATTTGTCCATCTTGCATAACATGAATATAATCTGGTTTTATATATTCAAGTAATCTTTTATAGTGCGTAATAAGAATCACGCTTTTATTTTTATTTTCCATTAATATATTAATTGTTTCAGAAATTGATTTTAAAGCATCAATATCAAGACCTGAATCTGTTTCATCAAGAATACCTAATATTGAATCTAATAAAGCAAATTGTAGAATTTCATTTCGTTTTTTTTCACCCCCTGAAAACCCTTCATTAACGTTTCTAGAAATAAAGCTCTCATCAAGGTTAACCATTTTTAATTTTTCTCTTAACAATTCATAAAAAAATAAGGGATTTGCTTTTGGTAGATTCATTGAAACTTGTTTTGCATTATATATTGCTTCCAAAAATTCTTGGTTATCAACACCGGCAATTTCAACTGGATATTGAAAAGCTAAAAATAAGCCTAAATGAGAACGTAAATCGGGATCTAAATCACAAATATCTTTTCCTTGAAATAATATTTCCCCTTCTATCACCTCATAAGAAGGGTGACCAGCAATTACTTTAGAAAGTGTACTTTTCCCAGACCCATTTGTTCCCATGATAGCATGTATTTCGCCTGGAAAAATAGATAGATTAACTCCTTTTAAAATATTGTTATTATTAATATTTGCATGTAAATTATTAATTTCTAATAATGGTTTTTTAGTATTACTCATCCGACACTCCCTTCTAATTTTATACGTAATAAATGCTCAACCTCAGAAGCAAATTCAATTGGTAACTCATCAAAAACAATTTTACAAAACCCAGTAAGGATTAAGGTAACTGCATCTTCTGCATTAATACCGCGCTGTAATAAATAAAAAAGCTGTTCTTCTCCTACTTTTGAAGTTGAAGCTTCATGTTCTATTTTTGAAGTTGAATTTTGTACTTGTA
>CAYOSK010000139.1:0-6857 GCA_964406585.1 uncultured Octadecabacter sp.
GCGCGCGCCACCTGGGGGGATGTCTGCTCGCTCGCGCGCCGGATCTCTTCGTTCAAGAAAATGGGTGCCTGTATGAAACCTGACCTAAGTTTTCTTAGTGTCGGTGGGGTCGTTTGGTGCCCCGTATTTGTCTGCCCGTCTTCTTGTCATCATGTATGCATGGGAATTCATGGTTCACCAAGCACTTTTTGGGAATTCATGGCACAAGATGGTGTTTTCGGGCACTCTTCGACACTACAACTTGTGCTCGAAATCGTAGATATGGCGTGACCAGGCGGAAATTCCCCCAACAACACACAAGATGTAGTTTGTGAGATTTTAGCCCAGAAAGTTCCAGAAATTCCCGGAAAATTGGATCAGAGAGTCATCTGCCATGGGATCTAACGCCCAAAATCGGACGCAAAATACCGAATCAAACCCTGATTTGACGCATTTGATTCGGAAAATTCAGGCGATGCCCATGATTTCCCAGAACCCACCTAGAGCGATTGCCACATCACATGTGCGTCTACCATCCCAAGTGTCGGGTGGTCAAAGACGTCGGGCAGCGTGCCGATAGTAACAAAACCCAGTTTGTGCCAAAGCGCGACGGCGTGGACGTTGGACGTCAAAACAAGGTTAAACTGCATCGCGCGATATCCCATATCCCGCGCCTGACTGAGAGAATGTTCGCACATGCTGCGCGCAACGCCCCTACCCTGCGCGGCCTGCGCGGTTATATAGCCGCAGTTACAGACATGGCGCGCGCCGCCTTTGTGGTTCGTCTTGATATAGTATGTGCCAAGAATATCGTCGCCATCGGTCGCCACAAAGGTAGCTGCGGGTTGATCCACCCAAACAGCGCGCGCGGCGTCTTCGGTGATGTCGCGATCCACGGCATAGGTTTCACCTGCGCGAAAGACCGGTTCCAGAATGGTCCAGATCGCGGGCCAATCCGCGTTCTGGGCCGGCCGGATCACCCCATGCCCCCGTCGATCAAACGTTTCGCCAATGTGGCGTATGCGTCGGCCATCGCGCTGTCTCCGGCTGCGATGGGTGTTCCTGCATCCCCTGCAAGACGCGTGTCCAGATCAATGGGCAGCGATCCAAGGAATGGCGCGCCGATGGCTTCGGCTTCGGCAGCGACACCGCCGTGGCCAAATAGGTGGGCTTCGTGACCGCATTGGGGACATATATATGTCGACATATTTTCAATCAGCCCAAGGACGGGGGTTTTCAACGTGCCGAACATGTCGAGCGCCTTGCGTGCATCTATAAGGGCCACGTCCTGCGGCGTGGAAACCACAATGGCACCCGTAAGGTGGGTTTTCTGGCACAGCGTCAATTGAACGTCGCCGGTGCCGGGTGGCAGGTCAACAAGCAGCACGTCCAGTTCGCCCCACTCCACTTGGGTCAGCATCTGTTGCAATGCGCCCATTAGCATCGGACCGCGCCAAACCACGGCCTTTTTGGGATCAACCATCAATCCAATCGACATCATCGTGACGCCATGGGCCTGCAGTGGGATGATGGTTTTGCCGTCTGGGCTGCCGGGGCGTTTGTTCACGCCCATCATGCGGGGTTGGCTGGGGCCGTATATATCAGCGTCCAGCAGGCCGACCTTGCGGCCTTGTTTGGCAAGCGCCACGGCGAGGTTTGACGACACTGTCGATTTACCCACGCCACCTTTGCCCGAACCGATCGCGATAATACGGTCCACACCGGGCACGCCTTCTGGGCCTGCTTGTGGTGTTGGATGGCGCCCGATTGTGAGGTTCGGCGGCGTTTTTTCGCCAGCAGGCGGTTGCGGTTGTTTGGCCGGTCCCCCTGTTGGGGCCGTAAGAACAACAGACGCTGCCGCAACGCCATCCATTTTGCTGACAACCATTTCGGCGGCCTGCCGGATCGGTTCCATGCGACTGGCGGTCGCCGCATCGGGGGCTTCGATGACAAATCGAACCGACCCGTCCTGGACCTGTAAGGCACGGATCATGTCGCGTGACACCAAATCCCCGCCGTCAGGCAGCCCAATGGTGCCAAGTGCTGCCAAAATACTTTCGTTCGTGATCGCCATGTGCATATCCCTATCCGGTCTTGGCGTACATAAACCGCCCAAAGATAAGACAACAGGTCTGATCGGTGTGCGGAAATGCACTTTTACCCTAGGTAAACCATGTGCTTTGCACGATTTGCAACAAATTCAAGACATTAACCATGCACATTCTGCATAGCGGCATTGATAGTTACGGGGATTGTGCAAGTGCAGCAATTGCCTATTTTCACTCTCGAAGGCGCAAAACGGCGCTGCAACCCGAAGGCCCGCAGTTAGGGTCGCACTTAGAAAGAAAACAAATGGCACATGTTTCTGACATTCGCTCTTCTGGAATTTCCGGTGGCTCTTCGCTCACCGCACGCTTTGCCGAAATGCGCGAAGCAATGACATACCGCTTTGAGCAGCGCCGCGAGTATCGCCGGACAGTAAACGAGCTGTCCAATCTCACCAACCGCGAGCTGGCTGATCTTGGCATTCACCGGTCAAACATTGGCGCCGTCGCGATGGAGGCGATGAATAAGTAATTCAAGATCGGGTCGTCCTCTCCTCCTCCCTGGATAGACCTGTAGTAGCACCGCCCTCTCCTCCTCCCTGGGTTGGTGCTGTGTTCAAGACGCGGCGGTATCTCTCCTCCTCCCTGATACCGCCGCACTTGATCCACGATAAGACCGAGCCGCTTTCTCCTCCCAGAGCAGCGCTCAAACAAAAGGGTCGCTTGTCTCCTCCCCGAGCATGGACCCTTGAAAAAGGCGCCGGACCCTTCCTCCCAAGGGTCCGGCGTTTTTTATGGCGCGAAAGGCCTTGCCATGCGGCGCAAGCCCTTTGAACATCGCAGTATGGCCTTGATCCTATCCAACCGATCCTACCGATTGTTGTTTTCGGCCAGCGCCGTCAGCAATTTAGGTGACGGGATTTCGGCGCTCGCCTTTCCATGGCTTGCATCGCTGTTGACCCGCGATCCTGTGCTGATCACCTTAGTTGCCTTTGCCCAGCGCCTGCCGTGGCTTTTTTTCTCGATCCCTGCGGGTGTGCTAACCGACCGGATAGACCGGCGTGTCCTAATGGTTCGCGCCGATGTCATGCGGATGATTATAACATGCGGTGTCGTTGCGATTATTCTGTCCGTTCCGCAATTGCCCCTTCGGTCCGCGCCGCATGGCTACATTTTTGGTCTAGCGGCCCTGGCCATGATGCTCGGCACCGCAGAAGTGCTGCGTGACAATGCGGCCCAAACGGTCCTGCCGTCGATCGTTGCGAAATCCGATCTTGAGGCTGCGAATGGCCAACTGTGGAGCATTGAAGAAATTATGGGGTCCTTTGTTGGCCCCCCTTTGGCGGGTGTTTTGATTGCGGTGGCGGTGCCGATCCCGTTTGTGTTTGATGCAGTGACCTTTGCGCTGGCGGCGTGGCTGGTGTGGTTGATTGCCTTGCCACCGCGCATCGCGCCGCCGCATGGAAAGATATTGGATGATATTGCTGCGGGCTGGGCATGGATGCGGGCCAATCCCGTGATCTTGCGGTTGGCTATTATGCTGGGGCTGATTAACGCGCTTGGCATGATGGTAATGAGCCTGCTCGTGTTGTTCAGTCAGGACATTTTGGGCCTAACGGCCGTTGAACACGGATTGCTGTTGACGGCGGGTGCGGCGGGCGGCGTGATTGGCGGGTTTTGCGGCCCTTGGATCGTCGCGCGCTTTGGCGGCCAAACCAGCGTTTACGCCGCCCTCTTGGTTATGACGGTTCCGTTTATTGCAATTGCCGCAACACAGGCGGCGTGGGTCTGTGCGATGGCGTTGCTGGTCGGCACGTTCGGCGGGGTGTTGTGGAACGTCGTCACCGTATCCTACAGGCAGCGCCGCATTCCGGATGATGTGTTGGGACGGGTAAATTCAATCTATCGGTTCTTTGGCTGGGGGATGATGCCGGTTGGCATACTGGCAGGCGGGGTAATTGTGTCTGCTGCGGAACCCAATATTGGGCGCGATGCGGCGTTGCGGGTGCCCATTGTGATCAGTGCCATAGGGCATGGGGCCATGTTCTGGTACGCCATGATCGCTTTGCGCCTAGAGACATCAGATTAGGCCCGCAGATCTTTCGGAGAGCCCATCACCATGTGGCTGGTGATGGATCGCACGTGCGGCACCGTGCCAAGGCGGTCGGTGTGAAAGGTTTTGTAGGCGCCAAGGTCTGCGGTTTCGACCCGCAGTAGATATTCAAACGCGCCTGCGATGTTGTGGCATTCGGTGACTTCGTCAAACTGGGCCATCGCGGATTCAAACCCGTGTTGGGCCGCCTTTGAATGTTCGGACAGACCAACCGCAACATAGACCACATAGGCCCGCCCTGTGTGGTGCGGATCAAGGCGCGCCCTGTATCCGGTGATCACGCCGCGGCGTTCCAGATCTTGTACGCGGCGCAGACAGGCCGAGGGGGACAGACCCACCTTTTCCGCAAGGGCGATATTGCTGATGCGTCCGTCTTGGCGAAGTTCACGCAATATCCGCGCGCTGGTTGGGTCAATTTCGATCATAAAGTGTTGTCTTTCTTGGCATTGGCGCAACTAAGAAATTTCATTGCGCGCAATTTCGCACAATATTGCAAGCATGAGTTATGAAATCTTTATTGCCCTGCTTGGGTTTGCATTTGTCGCCACCGTAACGCCGGGGCCAAATAATGCCATGTTGGTCGCATCTGGTGCGAATTTCGGGGTGTGGCGTAGTCTGCCGCACATGGTCGGCATTTCTATCGGCTTTCCGGTGATGATTGCCTGCGTCGGCATCGGGTTGATGCAGGTGTTTGATCTGGTGCCTGCGTTGGATACGGCGTTAAAGGTCGTGTCGGTCGCCTATTTGCTGTGGCTGGCTTGGAAGATCGCGACGTCCGCGCCGCGCCTGCCGGATGCGCCGGAAACGGGCGGCGTGCCACTGTCGTTTTGGCAGGCGGCGGCCTTTCAATGGGTGAACCCAAAGGCCTGGAGCATGGCGACCTATGCCATCGTCAACTTTGCGACGGATGATGCAGGCGCGCGATCCTTGTCATCTGTGTTGATAGCCGCGCTGACATTCGCGATTGTCAGTGTGCCAAGCGTAACAACGTGGACGGTTCTGGGCCAGCAAATGCGGCGGTTCCTGACATCCCCGACCCGATTGCGCATCTTTAACTGGTCTATGGCGGTGTTGTTGGTACTAACACTGATCCCTGTGGTGTTCCCGCCCGACAGCTAGAACGCTCTTGCGACAGGGTTCTCACTGCTTTGCACCGTGCAGGGCATCAACCTGATGCGCGTTTGTTGCGCATTCCGTGGATTTTGCGAACGGTGTCATCGTCGATCAGGGCGCGGTAGCGGGGCGATGCTACGTCCACCAAGGCCACTTTGCTGTTACTGTCATGATGGATCGCCCAGCCCATCGTTTTGACCAACGGCGAAACACGCAGACAGGGTTGGCCTTTGCTAAAGTAGTCCGCCCGAAAATCCGCCCAGTCGTCGGTGCCGAGCCCTTTTCGAGTCGCCAGAACAGCAACGATCAGATCATCGCTTGTCATGGTATAGGCCGCATCAACCAGCATATCATACTGCATTGCCCCAATCGTTCCTGCCTTTGGGACGGACGGGCCGAGTGTTGCGGGGCTGTCTGGGGACGGTGTAATCAAGACATCCGTGTAATTGGTGCTATGGACCTTCAAAACGGCACATCATCCGCCGCAGCGGCCCCTACGACGAATTTCGCCACGACTTTCTTTTCGCCAGCCTTGTCAAATTCAATCACCAGCTTGTCGCCTTCGATTTCCATGACTTCGCCATAGCCGAATTTCTGGTGGAACACCCGGTCCCCCGTGGTGTGGGAAGACGACGCGGTCATATCGATGGTGACATTGCGCGTTTCTTGGGGCTGGGACACCGGGCGTTGCTGGCTTCGTGCCTGAAGCCGCCGCCACCCCGGTGAATTGTAAACATCCGCATTGGCCACACGGTCGTGCAGATCCGATCCCATACCATCGGACGCCGGATTGGCCTGTGTTGCCATGCCCGCCGCCCCGAAATTTCCGCCATAAAGGCCGGGCGGCGTCAGGACTTCAACGTGTTGTTCGGGCAGTTCATCAATGAACCGGCTGGGCATTTGGGATTGCCAGCGCCCAAACACCAAACGGTTGGACACAAACGAGATCAGGCAATGTCGTTCCGCGCGCGTGATGCCGACATAGGCCAAACGCCGTTCTTCTTCGAGGCCCTTAAGCCCGCTTTCATCCATACTGCGCTGGGACGGGAAAATCCCGTCTTCCCATCCGGGCAAGAACACAGCCGGAAATTCCAGCCCCTTTGCACCGTGCAACGTCATGATCGTGACCATATCGCCGGTTTCTTCTTTGGCGTTGTCCATGATCAAGCTGACATGTTCGAGAAACCCTTGCAGGTTCTCGAAATTCTCAAGCGCGTTGATCAATTCCTTAAGGTTTTCCAGCCGCCCCGGCGCCTCGGGCGTTTTGGTGTTTTGCCAATGGGCGGTATAGCCGGATTCATCAAGGATCATTTCAGCCAGTTCGATATGCGTGTCCGCTTCGTCGCGCAGCTGCTGGTTCCAACGATCAAGCCCCTGCACCAGTTCGCGCAGGGCCGTCCCGCCCTTGCCCTTGATCAGGCCGCCTTCCACACATAGGCGCGCGCCTTCCACAAGGTTCACGCCGTGGCTCCGGGCGGTCATCTGGATGGTTTGAACCGCCTTATCCCCCAGCCCACGCTTGGGCGTGTTGACGATACGTTCAAACGCCAGATCATCGTCTTGGGATACTGCCAGCCGGAAATAGGCCATCGCATCACGAATTTCGA
>CAYOSK010000140.1:0-6788 GCA_964406585.1 uncultured Octadecabacter sp.
AATCGAACCACCGACACGAGGATTTTCAATCCACTGCTCTACCCCTGAGCTACCCAGGCACGGGTTGGGCCTAGGCCCTTGGGTGAGGGCGTTTTAGGTTGCGCGGTTGGGACTGTCCAGACCCTTATTGCAGTTTCGCAAATTACCTTGCGCCGTTAGGATAAACGCGGCGGTCGGGGATCGACCTCATCGGTTTCAGCCGCCTTTTCTATCGCCTCTGCGAGGTCATCAAGATCATCAGGGTTTTGGGATGCCACAGCATAGGACCCGCCGAGCCATTTTGCTAAATCGACATCTGCGCACCGTTTTGAACAAAACGGCCGGTAGGCAGCATCCGTGGGTTTTGCGCAGATCGGGCAGCTCATTCTAGCATTTGCCCCAACAAGGGACCAAGAGGCAGGCGTTCACGCTTGCGCTGCAATTCAAAATGCCCCAGCGGCGTCCAACCCACCAAAGCTGTATCTATGGCGTCGCCCTTAAACGCGCTGCGCAACGCCGTTTCGATCTGTTTTCTATGTGCTTTGGACATGGGCGCCAGATCTATCACAATTTGCCCGCCCAACCCACGCAAACGTAATGCCCGTGGCAAGGCCGCAGCGCAGGCCAGATTTGCCTTTAACGTAGACGCCGGCGATGTGTCGCCGCCTGTGTTCACATCAACCGCCACAAGCGCCCGCGTGGGTTCAACAAACATGAACGCGCCACCCCCAAGACCCACCTTGGGACTGCGCAGGGTTTCAAGTTGCTCCAAAACGCCGTGGTGTTCGAAACTGCCATCTTGGGTCACGACATGCGCGGGGTCGACCCAATCACGCCAGGCCAAACCGTGCGGGCCATCCCCTTCGGTCAATGCCTCTGCGGGGCCATCGGCGTCATCCATGATTGCGCCTGCCAGCGCATCCATTGCGGCGATGTCTTCAATAATGTCGGCATCGGCACCTTCCGCGCAAGACGACCGCAAGATCAGCCCGACCCCTTCGCTGATCTCAACTTCGTGGGCACAGGCGAGAACCCGTTCGCGGATATCATCATCTTTGATCTGGCGGCTCACGTTGATACCCAGTTTGCCGGGTGTGACAATCGCATAACGAGATTTGAACAACACCCGATCCGTCACGGGAACCGCCTTGCCATCATCGGCATAGCCCGTGACCTGAACCAAGACCGCCTGACCGGGTGACAGGCCCTTGCCTTGACGCAAAAACGCGGTTTCGCCGTCCGGCAATCGCAACATCATACCGCCCTGCCCTTTCAGCGGACGATCACAAATGGCCCGAAAAATCGCACCCGGGCGCGGGGCAGTATCATCATCGACCAACACGTCTTGCAACTTACCATCTACCAGCAGCGCCGCTGCCTCGCGGCCCGCCACGTGATCAAGAACGATCATTCGGCCCTTCACGTCCACACCTCCACACCCGCAGATTGCAACAAGTTCGCCGTTTCCGCCAAGGGCAACCCAACAACAGCGCTGAAGGACCCTGAAATCCAAGGAATAAAGGCACCCGCCGGCCCCTGTATTGCATACCCACCTGCCTTACCGCGCCAATCACCGCTCGCCAAATAACCCGAAATTTCGGCGTCGCTTAGGCGTTTCATTTTAACGTCTGTTACAACATCCTTGACGCGCACAGCGCCCGGGGTCTTGACCGCGATGGCGGTGATCACCTTGTGACGACGACCCGACATCAAACGCAAATAATCTTCGGTCTGGGCCGCATCTTCGGGTTTCCCAAGAATGCGGCGCCCCACAGCAACAGTTGTGTCCGCACACAGGACGACCTCGCCCGGATGACATATGGACGCCTGCGCCTTTTCACGAGCCATACGTTTCACATAGTCACGCGGCTTTTCAGTATCCATTGGGTCTTCGTTTATGTCAGGTGCGCGCACGTCATGGGGCGTCAGCCCAAGCTGCGCCAAAAGCTCCAGCCGCCGCGGGGAACCGGAACCTAAAATCAGTCGCATCTGATTTTACTTGAAACGATAGTTGATCCGACCTTTGGTCAAATCATACGGGGTCATTTCGACCTGTACCTTGTCGCCAGCCAGAACGCGGATGCGGTTCTTGCGCATCTTGCCTGCCGTGTGCGCGATGATCGTATGGCCGTTTTCCAGCTCGACCAGGAATGTCGCGTTTGGCAAGAGTTCTTTCACGACGCCTGGAAATTCGAGCAGTTCTTCCTTGGCCATGTTCTCTCCATCACAAAAATCCGCGAAGGTGCGGACCGCGCCTAGATGCGCCCGATACGTCGGATTTTCAAGGGCTAACTGTACTTTAACCTAGCAGAACATGATGCTGAAATGTCGCAACCAACGGCTTGGCTGTATTTGAAAGCGGCGGACACGCAGTTTGCAAAGTGAGATAAGATCCAAATCAAGTGCTTGGCAAACCCCAACGGGTGACAAGACGATCCCGTATTTGGTCTCGCGCTTGCCGATAAGACACCAATCGGGCGTCTCGGTTTTCTCCCAATCCCGTTGGGTCAAGAATGGGCCAGTATTCCACCTCAAGATGGCTGTGACGAGTGAGTTCTAACGCGCGACGTTGGCTCGCTGGGGATAAGGCAACGATGAGATCAAACGATGACAAATCATCCCCCCATTGCTCCATCTCATCAAAGCTGCGGCTGCGATGACGCGACAATTCCACCTCTATTTCTTCGCAAACCGCAATTGCAAAACCGTCAATATCTAAATCCCCTTTTACCCCGGCTGACTGCAGGTAAACATTTGTTCCATAAAACTTTTTCGCAATCCCTTCGGCCATCGGCGACCGCACCGAATTATGGTCGCAACAAAAAAGAATGGATTGTGGAAGGGGTCCCAAAATCAGCCTCCGAAATGCAAAACGCAAATAAGCGTAAACAGCCGACGCGCAGTGTCGTTATCAACCACAGCCTTGCCGTCTAACCGCTCTTCCAACACTCGGGCGCCCTCATTGTGGATACCACGACGCGCCATATCAATGGTTTCGATCTGGCTTGGCGCAGCTGTTTTCACAGCGTCAAAATAGCTTTCACAAATCTGGAAATAGTCCTTCACAACCTGCCGAAACGGACCAAGCGACAGATGAAATTCACCCGCAGGTTCTTCTTTTTCAGTCGCTATTTCAAAAACCAGCCTTTTCTGCCGAATTGACAGACCAAGCCGATACGGCCCTGGATGTGCAACCCTGCCTTCGCGGTTTGGCAAAACGAACGAATTTTCTTCAAGAAGATCAAACATCGCAACTTTGCGTTCCTGTTCAATCTCCGGCGTGGGTGTCGGCAATGCGGCATCATCCAGATCGATATGAATAATCTTTCCCATGCTTTAGCCTCTGTTCAAACGGTCAAGCCGCGCCCGCACACTGAGACCATGAGCCTCCAAACTTTCAGAAATGGCAAGCCTTTCTGCAGACGGTCCAATTGTTGCCAGTGCCTCGGGCGTCATCCGTGCCAACGTTGTGCGTTTCACAAAATCCATCACCGACAACCCGCTGGAAAACCGCGCGGATCGCGCAGTGGGCAGAACGTGGTTCGGACCCCCGACATAATCACCAATCGCTTCAGGCGTCCAAGCCCCGATAAAGATCGCGCCCGCATGTGTGATCCGATCGCTCAGATCTTCGGCATCCCTAACGCAAAGTTCCAAGTGTTCAGGCGCAATTCTATCTGACAATTCAACTGCTTGATCCAGATCACGGACAGTGATGATTGCGCCGAAATCTCGCCAGCTTGGCCCTGCAATGTCGCGTCGCTCCAACGTCTGAAGGCGCGTTTCAACAGCCTCAGCCACCGCCTGCCCAAATGCCGCATCATCTGTGATAAGGATGCTTTGCGCACTTTCGTCATGCTCGGCCTGTGACAATAAATCCAACGCAATCCAATCAGGATTATTGTCTCTATCGGCAATGACCAGAATTTCTGATGGCCCCGCAATCATGTCGATCCCGACCTTGCCAAACACGCGCCGCTTGGCCGCTGCCACGAACGCGTTCCCCGGCCCAGTGATCTTGTCCACAGGTTCGATCGTTTCTGTTCCATAGGCCAAGGCAGCGATGGCCTGCGCCCCGCCGATACGATAAATTTCGTCGACACCCGCAATCTTTGCCGCCATCAACACCAACGGGTTCACGACCCCATCCGGGGTCGGCACAACCATCGCCAACCGTTCAACTCCTGCCACCTTTGCCGGCACCGCGTTCATTAACACACTGCTCGGGTAGGTCGCGATCCCCCCGGGCACATACAACCCTGCCGCGGACACCGCCGTCCAGCGCCACCCTAACGTTGCCCCGGTGTCATCGGTCCAACGTGCATCTTGGGGCATTTGCCGTTCGTGATAGGCCCGTATTCGTGCGGCCGCCAAATCAAGGGCAGCACGATCTTCATGTGATACCCGGTGGCAGGATTGTTCAATTTCTTCTTGCGAAAAACGCAATCCATCCGCATCCAACGTCAGGCGATCAAACTTCGCCGTCAACTCCAAGACAGCCCTGTCGCCCCGCGCGCGGACATCCGCAATGATGTCAGACACAACCGCGTCAACATCCGGTGACTCCTCGCGCTTGGCGCTCAATAGCCCCTGAAAAACTGCCTCAAAATTCGCATCCTGCGTGTTCAAAAATTGTGGCAAATCTCGCCTCGCCTTCATTCATCCTGCGCAAATTGAGCATTGGCCCCTTTTGCATCTTTGCTTCTTTCAAACTCCGGGGGAGCAGCTTGCTGCGGGGGCAGCGCCCCCACCCGCCCGCGGCACGCGCACGATTTATCCCGAATGACGTGGCTTGGACTTACTCGGGGCAACATAAGGCCGCGTGACATCTTTCAAGACAACGTCCAAGGTTTCAACTTCCACTCGAATCCCACCGTCCCCCGCAAGGGTGAACACGACATGGCCAGTGCCGTCTATTCCGGGTTCGAACACAACCGACAAAACAGACAAGATGGTATCGCCGTCCCCCAGATCGACGCCTTGGGTTTGCACACGCAACGCATCTTCGATCATCAGCACCGATTGCACGCGTTCATAGGCGCGCTGACGCGCCTCCGCGGCCGCAACATCTTCCCATCGAAAGCGGTTGATCAGTAACGCAAACCGTCGCGCTGCGCGGTCCCATTTAACCTCAGACCCTGGAAACACCGCATCCTGAACCAGCCCCGAAATAACACCAAGGTCTTCTGCGTCCAGCGCCTTTAGGCGCAGCGGTTGTTCACCGGCATCTTCAAATCGTGCATCGCTCACTGGCCCGGCACCCGTTCAATATCCGCGCCCACTTTACCCAGTTTTCCCGCGACATCTTCATAGCCGCGATCAAGGTGATAGACACGGTTCACTTGGGTTTCTCCCTCAGCAGCCAAGCCTGCAAGGATGAGGGACACCGAGGCACGCAAATCTGTCGCCATCACCGGCGCACCCTTCATTTTATCCACACCTGTGACAGTGGCAGTCCCGCCCTGAACGTCGATATCTGCTCCCATCCGAACCAATTCCGGCGCATGCATAAAGCGATTTTCAAAAATCTTCTCTTCCAGAACAGATGTCCCATCAGCAAAGCAAAGCATGGCCATCATTTGGGCCTGCAAGTCAGTCGGGAAGCCCGGGAAAGGTTCGGTTGTCACATCCACCGCCGAAGGGCGTCCATTTTTTCGCTTTACCGTCAGGCCCTTGGCCGTTTCTTCAACCGACACGCCGGCCGCGTCCAGTTTTTCGGCAAAGGATGCAACCAGCGACATGCGCCCACCAAGACATTCCACTTCTCCGCCAGCAATGACGGGGGCCAACATATAAGTCCCCAGTTCAATCCGATCGGTCACGACTGGGTGTGTTGCCCCGTGCAGGCGATCCACACCTTGAATTGTTATGGTAGATGTTCCATCGCCATCAATCTGCGCGCCCATTTTGCGAAGGCACGTTGCCAGATCCACGATCTCGGGTTCACGTGCTGCATTGTTGATCACAGTGGTCCCTTTGGCCAATGTGGCAGCCATCATGATGTTTTCGGTCGCCCCAACAGACGCGAATGGGAAATCAATCACCGCCCCTTTTAGCGTTCCGCCGTCAGCTTTGGCATGCAAGTAGCCGTCGCGCAGATCTATGTCTGCGCCCATCTTCGCCAATCCATCCGTGTGAATATCCATCGGGCGGGCCCCAATCGCGCAACCGCCGGGCAAAGATACAATCGCGTGGCCTTCTCGGGCCAAAAGTGGCCCTAGCACGAGGTTGGATGCGCGCATTTTACGAACGATGTCGTAGTCTGCGGTTGTGTTGATCGCGCCATGGCACGACATCGTCTGCACTTTTCCATCTTGAAGAGATGAAATTTCTGCACCCAAAGATTCCAACAGCAGCGTCATGGTTTTGATGTCACTCAGGCGCGGCGTATTCGTCAGCGTGAGCGGTTCATCACTTAGCAATGTGGCGGGCATCAATGTCAGCGCGGCATTCTTTGCGCCTGCTATTTCGATCTGTCCAGACAGTTCCTTGCCGCCCCGTACTACGATTGAATCCATGCCTGTTACTCTTTCTCATTGGGGGCTTTGTCGCCCGCTTGTTGCTGGGCTTTCGCCCGGGCCTGTGCCTTGCGCCGCCCAAGATTGGCCTTTAACGCGGCCTTTAGGCGGTCTTCGCGTGTTTGTGGCACTTTGGAAGGCGATTTGCTGCTCATAGTGCTTGTTACCTGAGTGCGCAAAAACCGTCCAGTGAGGGCTTGCAGATTGGCGCATTTGCGTCTACTTCGCGCTGCATTGGCGCTGCTGTAGCTCAGAGGTAGAGCACTCCCTTGGTAAGGGAGAGGTCGAGAG
>CAYOSK010000141.1:0-6729 GCA_964406585.1 uncultured Octadecabacter sp.
AAGGCGTCCTCGCCGCCGATCTGCAAACCCTGAACGATTTCGATTTCGTCTGATCCAAGTGACATGATGGTGAAACGATAGGCGGTCGGGCACTTTGCCCGGCTGTATAACGGCGGGCAACTTTACTCCTCGTCCAAGCGGCGACCGTGCCCGCGACGTTTTTGATTCGAGTACGACGAGATTTAAACCCGTGCCGCGGGTCGAGATCGCGGGTATATGCCCGCGATTTGGGCGGTATACATTGGAATGCTGAAAAATACTTTGTTTACAAAGCCTTAAAAAATAGTCGAAAATCCACTTCGCAACAAAAATACAAATTTGTCAGACTTGACGAAATTAAATTAGCCCCACCATAAGTGCCCAACTGCAAGATTTTTATGCTCTTCAGCAATTCTTGCTCAAAAATCACGCAGCGCATGAACGGCGCGATGGAACGGAAAGGCGGCTTGGCGATGATAAAATCCATACTGGTTCCCGTTCGGGGTGACGGCATGGTTGCCACGGTTCTTGCCCATGCAGCCCAACTCGCTAAATCGCACAATGCGCAGGTAGATGTCGTGCATTGCCGTGCGCAAGCCAAGGATCTGATGCCGCAGGGCGTTTCGCTGAACGACTTTGCCCGCAAGGTAATGCTAGAACAGGCAGTCGAACTTGCCGACCGGCAAGAAGATCACCTACGCGGGATCCTGCGCCGCCTGTCTACGGAATTTGGCCTGTCTGAACGGTCAGATGGTGACGGCACGGCCCTGTGTACATTTTCGGAAGAAAAAGGGCGCATGGCGGATGTCGTGAAACATGCGGGGCGTTTGTCTGACCTGATTGTTTTGCCAAAACCGCAACGGGAACGAAATCTTGGCCACAGTTCTTTGAAGGCTGCGCTTTATGGCGCGGGCCGCCCTGTGCTGATGTGCCCGGGGCAATTGCAACCCGATGACACGTTTGCACAGCATGTGGCGGTTGGCTGGAACGGATCACTACCCGCGGCGCGCGCGGTCGCATCGTCATTGGATGTGGTGGGCGCGGCCACCCACGTCAGCATTATCACAGGCGGCAAACCCCAAACCAACGGACCGGATATCGATGATTTGGTGCGCTATTACGCCCAGCGCGGGATCATCGCCGACGTGGTGCACTTTGACGGCACGGACCCCGCCGCAGGCCTGTTGGGCGCATGCGCACGGATCAACGCCAGCCTTCTGGTAATCGGCGCCTACAGCCACAGCCACGAAACCGAAATGCTGTTCGGGGGGAACACTGAACGGATCGTGGATCAAACAGAAATGCCAATTCTGATGGCGCACTAAGCCGTCAGCAGGGCCGGATCATGGCCCGAAACAACGGGGGCAACCCCAAGGGAGAGGAGCCGCAATCAGCGCGGCGACGACACGTCCACACAATTGGACACTTAAGGAGGAAACGACAATGAAACTCAGCAAAAGACTTTTTCTAGGCCTCGCCGCGACCAGCGCGTTAGCAACTTTGCCAATGGCAGCGCTTGCGCAGGATTGGGAACCAACACGCCCGATTGATTTCACAATCATGGCCGGTGCAGGCGGCGGCGCGGACCAAATCGCGCGTTTTGTTCAATCCGTCGTAGAAGCCAATGACATGACCAACCGCCCATTGGTTCCCACCAATCGTGGTGGCGGTTCGGGCGCAGAGGCCTTGCTGCACCTTAATGATGCGCGCGACGCGGATCACACGCTGATGGTGACGCTCAATTCATTCTACACAACACCAATCCGTCAAGAAGGCCTTGGCGTTGATATCGAAACCTTCACACCGATCACCATGATGGGCGTTGATCCGTTCGTCTTGTGGGTTCACGCCGAGTCAGGGATCACAACTTTCGAAGAATATCTTGAAAAGGTCCGCGAACTGGACGGTGAATTCGTGATGGGCGGAACCGGCGCAGGACAAGAAGATTCCATCGTGATCGCCTATATGTCCGGCGCATACGACCTCGACATCAAATACATTCCCTATGATGGCGGTGGTGCCGTGGCCAAAGACCTTGCAGGTCAGCAGATCATGGCAACTGTGAACAACCCCGCAGAAGCCAAAGGGTTCTACGAAGCCGGTGATTTCGTTCCGCTGTTGGCGTTTTCGGATGAACGCATGGACGCCTACCCGGACGTGCGGACAATGAAAGAAATGGGCCATGATTTCTCATATTATAATCAGCGGGCGATTGTCGGTGCGCCGGGTATGTCGGACGAAGCCGCGGCTTATTACCGGGCGCTGTTTGGAACCGTTTATGACGGCGATGATTGGCAGGGCTACCTGACATCCGAAAGCCTATCTCCGCTGCCGATGGACGAAGCTGAAACGCGCGCCTACTGGGCCACGCAGGTGGAAAACCACCGCCAGCTTCTTGCCGAAATCGGCGGATAATCAACAACAACGAAAGGGGGCAAGACGATGCGCCAAGGTGAAATTTCACTGGCAGGACTTCTTGCCCTCTTTTCCCTCTACCTGATGTGGAAAAGCGCGGAGCTGCCCATCGGGTTTATCCGCGGCCAAGGCCCGGGGGGCGGGTTTTGGCCGTTTTGGCTGTCGGTTGGGATGCTTCTTAGCTGTATGGCGATCGCATGGAACTGGTGGCGCGGCAAAAGCCCGGCATCTGTTTCTGACGAACCGCTGATGGACAGTTTCGGGTGGCGCACGGTTATACGTGTCGGCGGTGGGGTCGTCGGCTTTGTGGCGCTCATTTCGATCGTGTCGATGTACGGGGCCGTTGCGCTGTTTCTTGTGTACTACCTGCGCTTTCTGGGGCGCCATTCGTGGGCTTTGACGCTTGTTCTGGCGTTGGCTTTGCCGGTTGGTCTGTTCTTCTTTTTCGAAGGCGCGATGCAGATTTCGATGCCACAAGGCCTGCCGTTCACCCAACCGTTTTTCGATGTGATGTACGACATCATCTACTAACGCCAAGCCGAGGAATATCATGGAAGTTTTCGCATTTCTTACCGATGGCGTTTTGACAGCGCTTCAACCCGTCAACCTTGGGCTGATCCTGATCGGGGTGACGGTGGGGCTGTTTATCGGCGCGATGCCTGGCCTTGGGTCCGTCAATGGTGTGGCCATCTTGTTGCCGATCACGTTCTTGGTGCCACCCGCGTCCGCCATCATCTTTCTGGCGGCGATCTATTACGGTGCTATGTATGGCGGGGCGATTTCATCGGTGACTTTGGGCATTCCGGGCGCATCAACAGCGGTGGCAACGACATTTGACGGGCGTCCTTTGGCTTTGCAAGGGCGGGCCAGCCTTGCGCTGGTCACCGCCGCGCTGGCGTCTTTTGTGGGGGGCACCGTCGCGACTGTTTTCTTTACCTTGTTTGCGCCGCTCTTAGCATCGGTCGCCTTGAATTTCGGACCGCCGGAAATCTTCGCGTTGATGCTGCTGGCCTTCGCAACCTTCGTGGGTTTGGGCGGGGATGACATTCCTAAGACCGTGTTTTCGATCTGCTTTGGCTTGGTTTTGGCCACCGTCGGTTTTGATACGATTTCGGGCGAACCGCGCCTTGTTCTGTTCGACATCCAAGGCTTCTTGCGCGGAATTGGGTTCATTGTTTTGGCCATCGGGGTCTATGGGATCGGCGAAATGCTGTGGACGATCGAACAAACCCGCGGCGACGTAACAACAACGAACCCTAAGATGACGGTCAAAGGGCTTGCGTCTGATACCAAAGAGGCCGTGCAGCGGGGCTGGAAGGGCACATGGATCGGGTCGATCCTCGGATTTTTTGTCGGAGTACTGCCCGCCGCCGGGGCAACACCGGGGTCCTTGATGTCATATGGCGTCGCAAAAATGGTGTCCAAAACCCCGCATGAATTCGGCAACGGCTCGCCCGATGGCGTCGCCGCCCCCGAAGCCGCCAACAACTCAGCGTCCACGGGCGCGATGCTCCCGATGTTAACGCTGGGCATTCCCGGGTCACCCACAACAGCCATCTTGCTGGGTGGAATGGTAATCTGGGGGCTTACGCCGGGCCCACGCTTGTTCATCGACGAAAGCGAATTTGTCTGGGGCCTTATCGGGTCGTTCTATATTTCCAACTTTGCAGCTGTTTTGATAAATCTGGCCTTTATCCCGCTGTTTGTTTGGATGCTGCGGATGCCATTCACGATCCTTGCACCGCTGATCTTTGTGCTGTCCATTGTGGGCGGGTTTGCCGCATCGCGCAGCATGCATGACATTTGGTTGATCGTGATCTTTGGGCTTGGCGCGTTCTTCTTGCGCAAATTCGACTATCCGCTCGCGCCGGCCGTGCTTGCCATCGTTCTTGGGCCCATCGCCGAACCGACATTGCGCCAATCTTTGTTGTTGTCGTCCGGAGACCCGATGATCTTTTTCACCCGTCCCATCGCGGGGCCAATCACAGTCATCGCCATCATCCTAATCCTGCTGCCTGCATTCAAACTATTGCGCGGGCGGCGGCGGGTGGCCTCGGACTGAACAACGCATTAGGGTCGCACGCGGGCCCGTCACAATATCAAACGACAAGAAAGACACGCCATGCAAAGACTACAAGATTTGATCCAACGCCACCCTGACACGGCCAATGCCATTGGCGCACCGGGGCGAGATTGGATGACCTACGGCGATCTTAAGGCGCTGCGAAATGATGTGCGCACAGCGCTGCGTAGCGCGGGCATTGGCGCGCAAGATCGTGTGGCGATCGTGTTGCCAAACGGCCCCGAAATGGCGGCTGCGTTCATCACCGTTGCGCAATCTGCGACAACTGCGCCCCTTAATCCCGCCTACAAAGAAGATGAATTCGCCTTTTACCTCGAAGATCTAAACGCGCGCGCCATCATCCTAGAGGCGGGATACGATGGCCCCGCACGCGCAGCCGCTGATCGTTTCGATATGACCATCATTGAACTGACCGCAACGCAGCCTGCTGGCATGTTCACATTGTCTACGGATGCAACTGGAACCGCGCCGGATGTAGACCCAGCAGGGGATGATGTGGCGCTGATCTTGCACACCTCTGGCACCACATCACGGCCAAAAATCGTACCATTGTTGCAATCCAATGTCGCGGCATCCGCAGAAAACATCCGCGCATCATTGTCACTGACAGCAGATGATTGCTGTTTGAACGTGATGCCTCTGTTTCACATCCACGGGCTTGTTGCGGCCGTCAGCGCGTCCTTGGCGGCGGGCGCGTCCATCAGTTGCGCACCAGGTTTTGATGCGCTGAAATTCTATGGCTGGTTGGAAGGCGTTGACCCAAGCTGGTACACTGCCGTCCCGACCATGCATCAGGCGATTTTGGCCCGTGCCCCGCGCAACGCTGACATCATCAAGAATGCGCGCCTACGGTTCTTGCGGTCATCGTCATCCTCGCTGCCCGGTCCGGTGATGACCCAATTGGCCGATACGTTCGGTGCCCCTGTGGTCGAAGCCTACGGAATGACCGAAGCCGCCCACCAGATGTGCTGCAACCCAATCGAACCGGGCCGCCAGAAACCGGGCGCCGTTGGCTTACCTGCTGGCCCCGAAGTCCGCATTGCCCATGAAATCGAAAACCGCTTGATTGACGGCGTTGGCGAAATCTCGATTTCGGGGCCCAACGTCACCCCCGGTTACGAAGCAAACCCCGAAGCTAACGAAAAGAACTTTTTCGAAGCCGACGGCAAACGCTGGTTCCGCACCGGTGATCAAGGCATGTTTGACGAAGACGGGTATTTGTCCCTGACCGGCCGCCTGAAAGAGATCATCAATCGGGGTGGCGAAAAAATCAGCCCGCTTGAGGTTGATGGCATCCTGTCAGATCACCCCGCCGTCGGGCAATGCGTGACCTTTGCGATACCCCATCCCAAACTGGGCGAAGACGTTGGGGCTGCGGTGGTCCTTAAGGAAGGTCAAAGCGCGACGGAGCGTGACATTCGCGATTTTGCCAGCGAACGGCTTGCCGCGTTTAAGGTACCACGCAAAATTCTGATCCTTGATGAAATCCCGAAAGGGGCGACCGGCAAATTGCAACGGATCGGTCTTGCTGAAAAACTGGGCTTGGGCTGAGGAGCGCACGATGAAGATTTGCGTATTCGGGGCAGGGGCCATCGGCGGCTATATGGGCGTGAAACTGGCGCAGGCCGGGGCGGATGTCAGTCTTGTCGCGCGTGGGCCGCATTTGGCTGCCATGAAGGCAAACGGGCTGCGCCTGATCGAAGAAACAGGCGAAACAACCGTTCATCCCGTCGCATCGGATGATCCAGCCGAACTTGGGGTGCAGGATTATATCATCGTGACCCTAAAGGCGCATTCAGTGCCGTCTGTCGTGTCAAAAATGGCCCCGTTGATCGGCCCGAACACAACCATCGTTTCGGGCGTAAACGGTGTGCCGTGGTGGTATTTTCATGGGGTTGGTGGCAATCTTGAAGGCACGCGGCTGGCGTCTGTTGATCCTGGCAATGCACAATGGGATGGATTTGGACCAGACCGTGTTTTGGGCTGTGTAGTGTATCCTGCCGCCGAAGTGATCGAACCCGGCGTGATCAAACATATCGAAGGCAATCGGTTTTCGCTTGGTGAACCGGATGGGTCAAAATCCGACCGCGCGGTTGCATTGTCAAAGGCGCTGATGGCGGCAGGCCTTAAGGCTCCGGTGCGCCCGAAACTGCGCGATGAAATCTGGGTGAAACTTTGGGGCAACCTGTCGTTCAACCCGATTTCGGCACTAACCCATGCCACATTGGATGTCTTATGTACGGATAGCGGCA
>CAYOSK010000142.1:0-6728 GCA_964406585.1 uncultured Octadecabacter sp.
TGAACGGGTTATGATCTTTCAATTCATCGGGGGTGCAGACATCCATGGTAAGACCCTGCGCACGTGCTTGCCCTGCGATCTTTTCAAATTCCTGCATACGTTGTTTGGAATGGGCCAAACGGATCGCGCCGGTGACGTGATAGTTCATCGGATAATCGACTTCGTCTGCCAATCCGCGGTACATCTCGGCGCCGTAGCGCTGCATGTTCATCACGGCCCAGTTGGGCGCAAAGTTGGGAACATTTCCAGCCGCGTGCCATGTGGACCCAGCGGTCAATTCGTTCTTTTCCAGCAGAACACAGTCCGTCCAGCCTGCGCGTGCTAGATGGAACAATGCGGACGTACCGACGACACCGCCACCGATGATGACCACGCGGGCCGTTGTTGGAAAATCTACCATGTTTCTTGCTCCCTAGTATTTGTCGATCTGCGGAAGACCATCCGCGATGTCATAGTAATCGCCCTTGTCGGCGACATAGATGTGTTTGTCCGTGGACAATCCGGTTGGGCCGTCAAGCGTGCCAGTCGCGATGGAAATCGCACCCTTGTCGGCGCTGTGTTTCCAAAACATCGACGCGCCACAGGTATTGCAAAACCCGCGTTCCGCATTCGGCGATGACGCATACCACGTTAGCGTCGCATCACGTGTCAGTTTGAACTGATCCGCCCCGACTTGCGTGGCCGACCAATAGTGGCCGCTTGTCTTTCGGCACTGGCCGCAATGACATGCCACAGACGGGCGCAAAACGCCGCTCAGTTCAAACGTCACCCCGCCGCATAAGCATGATCCAGATATCATGTGGCCCTCCCGGCAGTTTGCGAACTGCCTAGCAAGACACCGTAAACAACAAAGCAAACGGCCATAACGCGGCGGAACCAAATGTTGAAAACGGCGCCCAGCGCAGCACGGCCAAGCCCCGCACCAAGGGCCGTAAAGGTCACATAACTGCACGCTGTAAGCGTAAGCGCAGTGGGCACAATCACCCACATCTGCTGCCCGATCGGGACATCTGGCTGAACAAATTGGCTAAACGCCGCCAAGTAACCAGCGACACTTTTGGGATTGATCACAGCGATCGCCAAGGCGCGCCAGTAAACAGACCCTGCGGCCCCCGCATCCACCCTGACAGGTGATTTTGCGGTCATCCATCCACGGACACCCAGGTAAATCAGAAAGCCTGCTCCAACGTACTTAGCCACAGAAAATGCAGTTTCAGACGCGGTCAAAAGCGCGGTGACACCTAGTGCGGACAGCGCCAAAAACAATGACGCTTGGGTCAGGATTGCCAGCACGCCGGGAAGGCTGCGCACAAACCCGATACTCATCCCGTTTGAAATGCAGTTTACTGCGTTCGGCCCGGGTGTGACCACGAATACAGCCCAAAACAGTGCGAAAATGCTCCATGCTTCAAACGTCATTTAATACACCGGCGGGGCGATAACCCAGATCGCAATGCAAGGTGCTGAATACGGGTTCATCCAGCGAAAAGGTTCACCACGTATGCGAAAACTATCGCCCGTGCCGAGCGAATAGGTTTTGCCCGCAATTTCGAGATCCAGCCGCCCTGAAACGATATACCCAACTTCTTGGGTCGGGCGTAAAACCGGATCAGTGATTTCTGATCCAGCTTCGAATGTAGAATGCACCATTTCAAAGTCATCTGTAAGATCAGGCGATAGTAGCTGTTCAACCAGCCCCGCTGCGCGTGACCCAATGGGGCGGCGTGCATCACCGCGAACAATCACACCTTGTTCATGTTCAGGGGCAGCAGACCGAAACAGGCTCGACACCGACACATCCAATGCCTTTGCCATATGTCGCAAATCAGACACCGATGGTTCGGACAAATCGCGTTCGACCTGACTTAGCCACCCGACAGACCGCCCAAGAACATCCCCCAATTCCGCAAGCGTTAGCGCACGCGCCTTGCGAAGGGCGCGAATGTCAGCGCCAAGGGTCCGGCTTTCTGGGGGTAGATCGTGAATCACGCGCGGCTCTTTCAGTTGGTTCACCAATCTGTGCCACGGCTTCGTGAAATTTCAAAGGATTTTTTCACGAACGCCTTACCGCGCGAAAACACTTGTTAGTATTCCGGCCAACTCTGAGGCGTCTTCAGACGTAAATGCATCTGGCTGATCGCTGTCGATGTCAAAAACCGCAATCAATCTGTTTTGTCGATCGAAGACCGGCAGCACAAGTTCGGATTGTGTTGAAGATGCGCATGCGATGTGCCCTTCAAAGTCTTCAACATCAGAGACCAATTGCACTTTTCCCGTTCGCGCCGCAGCACCGCAAACACCACGCGAAAACGGAATTTGTAAACAACCGTGTCCGCCCTGATACGGCCCAATCTTAAGCATTTCTGGGCCCGTCACGCGATAAAACCCCGTCCAGTCAAACCGCGCATCGCTGTGGTGAACTTCACAAGCAATGGTCGCCATCAAAGCCACAGAATCATCTTCGCCTTTGGTCAGGCTTTGGATTGTTTGAAAGAGCACAGCATAGTCCGGCATCAATTTAGCTCCGTTTTCCCCGTGATGCCCAAAGTACCCCGAAAACTCGAGCAATTTTCACAATGTCGCCCCATTTTTTCCGCAAGGCCACCTGAATCACAGGTCATACGCGTACTTGTAGCTGCATAGGCTCACTTCGGCGCCGCGTTTAACAGCCCCCACCCAGTGCGTGGCGTCGAAGACTACCCTTTCCACCAGTGTTAACAATGCTAGGTTCTCCTAAACGTACAGGGAGGACTTCATGCGCAACTTTCAATCTCCGGGCCGATCCCCCGTCATGGCTGAAAACGGTATTTGCGCAACGTCGCATCCGTTGGCCGCAAAGGTGGCTGTTCAAATTCTTGAAGCGGGCGGAAACGCGATGGACGCGGCGATCGCGGGCGCTGTGCTATTGGGACTGTGCGAGCCACAATCTACAGGCATTGGCGGCGACGCGTTTTGCCTGTTCAGTCTGCCCGGTTCGGATGACGTTCATGCGCTAAATGCATCCGGTCGGGCACCTGCCGCGTTAGATGCGGCCAATCTACGTGCACAGGGATTGGACGTCCTGCCATTGTCGTCGCCTCACGCGATAACCTTACCCGGTGCAATCGCAGGATTTACAAAACTTGCCAAGGACCATGGCAAAATAGGGCTTAAGGCAATTCTTGCCCCTTCGATCCATTACGCAGACGCCGGTATTCCTGTCGCCCCTCGCGTTGCTTTTGACTACGAACAGTCCAGCGCGACACTGCGGGGCGCGGGGCGTACGTTTTACACCCTTCAGGACAAGGCATTGCGCGTGGGCCAAAAATTCAGCGCACCTGGCCAAGCCGAAGTACTACGTCGCGTTTCGACCGAGGGTGCAGCAGGGTTCTATGAAGGAGAAGTCGCGGAAGATATGGTAAAATCCCTCAATGCCGTTGGCGGGCTGCACACGATGGATGATTTTGCCAGTGTTGAGGCGGATTACACCGATCCGATCAGCGGCACCTATAAGGATATCGAACTGGTCGAACATCCGCCTAACGGACAGGGTGCAACTGCGATTTTGATGCTCAATATCCTGAAACATTTTGACATCGCCGGAATGGACCCAACGGGATCAATGCGCGCCCACATCGAAGCCGAAGCCGCAAAACTGGCCTATGACACGCGCAACCGCGTCATCGCAGATTTCGATCACACCGCCCGTCTTGAACATATGCTCAGCGCGGACACCGCTGCAAAACTTGCCGCGATGATCGATCCGGCATCAGCGATCCCGCCGTCCCTGCCCGGCGCAGAAGCTGTTCACAAAGACACAGTTTATATCACAGTCGTCGACAAAGACCGCATGTGCGTTTCGCTTATCTATTCGATTTTTCACAGCTTCGGGTCCGGCATTGCATCTGAAAAATTCGGTGTCTTGTTTCAGAACCGTGGTGGTGGATTTACCCTTGAAAAAGGGCACCCCAACGAAGCGATGGGCGGCAAGCGACCAATGCACACCATCATTCCCGGTATGGTCAAACGCGATGGTAAAATCGCAATGCCGTTCGGTGTTATGGGGGGCGCATACCAGCCCAATGGTCATGCACGGTTCTTGAGCAACATGGAAGATTTCGGGATGAATGCCCAAGCGGCATTCGATCTGCCGCGCAGCTTTGCCGAAAATGATACGCTGACCTTAGAAACTGGGTATTCGGAATCCGTCGCACAAGAACTCGCCGACAAAGGCCACACTGTGGTGCGGGCTGAAACCCCGATCGGCGGATCCCAAGCAATTGTGTTGCGCGACGACGGGATGCTTGAAGGCGCTTCAGACCCCCGCAAAGATGGAATCGCACTCGGGTATTGATTGGTGAATTGGCATGCGCTCAGCAAACGTTTGGCCCGCTCCGGCGGGCTGGCGTGTATGATCGCGGGCGGGGTGTTGTGCGGTCAGGCCGTTGGGAATGCATTGGATGGTGTCCCCGATGCAACGCTAAATGCCGCAATATACGCTGCGATTTTCAGTTTTGGTGGTATGGTGTTTTTCTGGTCGCGGCGTCCCTAGTCAGGCAGCCGCGATCGTTCAGTTCAACTGGAAATGAAGCGGATATTGCCCGTCTTCAAACGGACCGAACAAATCATCCAAATCAGGGTGATCAACGGGTTGGCCTGAATAATCCGCGACCAAATTCTGTTCCGACACATAGGCGACGTAATAGGACTGATCATTTTCCGCCAAAAGATGATAAAACGGCTGATCTTTCTGCGGGCGCGCTTCTTCTGGAATGGCTTCGTACCATTCTTCAGTATTTGCAAACATGGCGTCCACATCAAACACCACGCCGCGAAACGGATGCTTGCGGTGTTTGACCACTTGACCAAGATGATATTTTGCACGTGTTTTCAGCATAGTTTTTCAGCCCCTTGGCCGTTACTAAACTTTCAAAGAGCCGTGAGTCCATCCGATCAAAGTAAATTTTAAGGAAACAGACTGTGCAACTTGCCGTTACGGTACTGGAAATCGTCGCCCCAGTCTTCATTTTAGCCGCCGTCGGGTTCGCATGGGTCAAGCTTGGCTACGAATACCGCGTTGAATTTGTTACCCGTTTTGCCATGACTTTGTCAGTTCCTTGCTTGATCTTCACGGCCTTGATGGGAACGCAGATCGACGCCGGTTCCCTTGCGGCAATTAGCCTTGCCAGTCTTGTTGCCTATGGGCTTGTTACGGCGGCCATGTGGTTGCTTGTTTGGGCCGGGCGACTGGATCGGCGCACGTATCTGGCGCCTTTGATCTTTGGCAATACAGGTAACCTTGGCTTGCCGCTCGCTTTGTTCGCTTTTGGCGATGCGGGGCTTGGTTATGCAGTCGTAGTTTTTGCCGTTATGGCGGTCCTTAGTTTCACCTTCGGAATTTGGCTCGTGTCTGACGGTGGTTCCCTACGCAAAGTCGTTCAAGAACCTCTTGTTGGGGCGACGATCCTTGGGGCGATTTTTCTGTGGCAAGGGTGGGAAACCCCAATGTTTCTTACCAATGCACTGTCATTGATTGGGCAAATGGCGATCCCCATGATGTTGATCACCTTGGGCGTTGCGGTTGCACGCCTGAAGCCGGACGCGCTTGGATTGGCGACGCTCTTGTCAGCTCTGAAATATGCATTATGTGCCGCAATCGCCGCCGTTGTGGCCATTTGGTTCGGCCTAGATCGCATCGCGCTGGCCGTGCTGGTGGTACAAATAGCGACCCCAGTGGCGGTTACATCCTATATGTTGGCTGAAAAATACGGGGCCGATTCCAACGCTGTTGCGGGTCTTGTTGTTGTATCAACGGTCATGTCAGTGATCACTTTACCGCTCATCCTCGCGTTTGTGATCTAGTCATCGCCGGAAACTTGTTCACAGAGCCCTCCGCATCGGTTAAACTGGTACCAACAAATATATAAAAACGAAGCGAGAGGCAGATGAGCAAAATCTTTCGCGCCTGCGTATTACTCCTAATCCTCGGAAGCTGTGGCGTCCGGGATGGTTCTGCGCCGCGCAATCTTGATAACGCCTGTTCTATTATGACGGAACGCCCACACTATGTGCGCGCGTTTAAACAGGCTGAACGCAACTGGGGTGTGGAAACACATGTTCTGATGGCGATGATCTATCAGGAAAGTAAATTCATTTCCGACAACCGTCCACCGCATGTCTACGCCTTGGGTGTGATCCCAACAGGTCGGCAGTCTTCTGCGCTTGGCTACAGTCAGGCGCTAGATGGCACCTGGGAAGAATATGTTGATCAGGAAGGCGGGCGCGGCGCGCGGCGCACGGACATTGGCGATGCGACAGATTTCATGGGCTGGTATATGACAGCGACCGTGCGTGAAAACGGTATCCCGTTGAACGATGTCTACAACCAATACCTCGCCTATCACGACGGACGCACGGGTTGGCGACGCGGCACGTACCGCAGCAAACCGTGGTTGATCCGCATTGCAGGCGAAGTCCGGGACCGCGCCGTTATGTATGACGCCCAGTTGCGGACATGCCGCCAATTCCGTTAGATTTGAAATTCACCAACAATAAGGGCGGCCCAATGGCCGCCCTTATTGATTAAATAGACATCATCAGATTTCGCGGCTAGTTGCCCCAATTGCGCATCTCGCGCTGGATGTTGAACAAGATATCAGGCACATTTCCGTCCTTAACCAGATCCCCAAGGATCACCGTTGTCTGCTGACCGGTATCGTCGGTTACAATCCATTGGCGCAGCTCAACAG
>CAYOSK010000143.1:0-6524 GCA_964406585.1 uncultured Octadecabacter sp.
ATAAGCTCGCTCGCGAAGGAAAGATCAAGGAATTCACAGGTATTTCAGACCCCTATGATGTTCCTGTGAACCCTGAGTTGTCCGTCGAAACAGAAAACGTTGATGTGGACAACTGCGCCCATCAGGTTCTGCTGAAGCTGGAAAGCATGGGTTTGATCGCGGCTGAATAAGCCATCTAAATCTTAGTCAAGACAAAGGCGCAGGGGTCCCCTCTGCGCCTTTTCGTTCACTATTGTACTGCTAAAGAACCATAGAACACAAAAGACATCGGTTCTGCGAATTGTCTTTGTGCTAGATGATCTCATCCTCATCAAACAACGGCGAATTTTCCAGCTGGGTTGCAATGTCTTCAACCGCTTGAGCGGGATCGTCGTGCCGCACATCTGCCAAATGAAACACCGCATCCCCCTCATTGACCACAGGCATCACCGCGCGCCCGACTATAATGCCGCCTGATGGAGCGATCATTTCAACCTCGACCTCGCCAAACGGATCGGACACAGACGCAAGAACGTCACCTTCTTCCACCACATCCCCGTCAGCACGATAGGTCCGCAACAGGCCACCAGCAGGCGCGCGCAACCATCTGCTCGATTGACATAGCAGCGGCTGCGTCTTGGCTTTCGCGATCCCTTTGGCGGGCAGCATGTCCATCGATCGCAACACACGGAGTATGCCAGCAACCCCTGCCCGCGCGGCCATTTCATCAAACCGCAAACCTTCACCCGCTTCGTACAACAACACATCTACACCTGCGTCTTGGGCTTCTGCACGCAAGGATCCATCGCGCAGCCCGGATGTCAGAATAACGGGCGCACCAAATGCCTTGGCCAATTCCATAGTTCGGGTGTTGCCGGGACTAACGCGCACCTGCGGCAGGTTCGTGCGATGCACGGCCGCCGAATGGAGATCGATACCCAAATCACAACGCTTTACGACGGTGTTCAGAAATATGCCCGCCAAACGTGACGCAAGCGACCCTTCGGTTGATCCGGGGAAAGATCGATTCAAATCTCGTCTGTCTGGCAAATATCGGGATCGGTTGTGAAACCCAAAAGCATTCACAATCGGCACGACCAACAGCGTCCCCCGCAACTTGTCCAACAGGTCCGATTGCAGCAACCGGCGCACCGTTTCCACCCCCATCACTTCGTCGCCATGGACCGCCGCACTGACAAAAACAGTCGGTCCGGGCCGTTTGCCATGAATAACATGGACACGCAGGGAAATCGGCGTGTGATCAGACAATGTTGAAACAGGCAAATCCAACGTACGCCGCGTTCCGCGCGCCAGTTGTTCCCCTGCGAAGTCAAACGGAGTTTTGTTGGGCATTCTGTCGTCCTTTGTTACCTGTCAAAGACGCCAAATGCCCCAACTGTGCAAGTGTTAGTGAACAGTGACAGGCTGCATATCGTTTTGTCGGGCCAATACGAACGCCATGTCGCGATCAGCAACCAGCGCCAATTGTTGGCCTTCGCTGTCATGCACCGCGAACAATTCGTCACGGCCTCCGGCGGCGGCCTGCACATCGGCGGGCAATTCAGCGACAGCCACAGCCTTTACATAGACCACACGCGCGCCCGCATCGGCAAAATCAAATTTCGTATCCATAGTGTTTACCCCCTCCGAATGTTGATGGTTTGAACAACGCTGTCAGGCACCGCCCGCGTCAGATCAACGTGCAGCAATCCGTTTTCCATGATGGCTTCACCCACATCGACCCCTTCGGCCAATACAAACGACCGCTGAAATTGGCGCGCTGCGATTCCGCGGTGCAAAAATACCCGTCCGTCACTGTCGTCGGTCTGTCGACCGCGAATAACCAGTTGATTGTCTTCAACCGTAATCGAGAGATCGTCTTCGGAAAAACCGGCGACGGCCAGCGTGATCCGATAGCTCGTCGTTGACGCCTGTTCGATATTGTATGGGGGATAGCCATCGTTCCCGGATTTGGCGGTTCGTTCAACCAGCCGTTCCAGTTCCTCAAAGCCAAGAAGGAACGGATGTGTCCCTAAGGTCAGTTTCGTCATGCGACACGTCCTTTTGTTCAAGCGACAGTCTGGTGCGCGGCCCCGTTTTGGCAACCACCTCAAAAATATGGGGCTCAATTACGCGGGTTGCAAGGCTTGCGCGCGTGGTTTTCCTTTGTGAATTGATCATTTGCGCCTAATCTCGGGGTTCAACGTTATCACAATCGGATTCGGTATGAACAGCAGCGCTCGCATGGAACAACTCGACGTTTTGCGCATTCAGCTTGGCGTTTTGCAACAAGAACACCGCGATCTCGATGACGCCATTCGCGCATTAGAGGCAACGGGAACCGCCGACATGTTGACCGTCAAGCGCCTTAAGAAACAGAAATTAGCCTTAAAAGATAAAATCGCCAGACTCGAAGATCGCATCACCCCCGACATCATCGCCTAGGCTGTGTACAGTCCAATTGCGCCCGCGCTGCGGCCCGCTATAAAGCCCCTTTAACGCACAGAAGGCGCACCAACATGACCATACCTGTCGGCATTATCATGGGCAGCCAATCCGATTGGCCAACGATGCGCGAAGCCGCGACAGTGCTTGATGAATTGGGCGTCGCCTACGAAACGAAAATTGTTTCCGCGCACCGCACGCCGGACCGGTTGTGGTCCTATGGCAAAGATGCTGCAGATCGTGGATTGCAGGTGATCATCGCCGGCGCAGGTGGTGCGGCCCATTTGCCGGGCATGATGGCGTCGAAAACCCGCATTCCGGTGATCGGCGTTCCCGTGCAAACCAAAGCCCTCTCAGGCGTCGACAGCCTATATTCTATCGTGCAAATGCCCAAGGGTTTCCCTGTAGCAACGATGGCAATTGGTGCCGCCGGCGCGGCCAACGCTGGCCTCATGGCAGCAGGGATCCTCGCCCTAAAAGATCCCGATTTGGCAACGCGGCTAGATGCATGGCGCGCGGCCCTTTGTGCATCAATTCCACAGGAACCTCGCGATGACTAATCCGCTCAAAACAGGTGCAACAATTGGCATATTGGGCGGGGGCCAATTGGGTCGGATGCTGTCGGTCGCCGCGTCCCGCCTTGGGTTCAAAACCTGCATATTCGAACCGGGTGGGGATTGCCCCGCGTCCCACGTTGCGAATTTTCACTACAAAGCTGACTATTCTGATACCGACGCCCTGACAAATTTCGCCAATGCCTGCGACGTCATAACCTACGAGTTTGAAAATATCCCAACCGATGCGCTCGATGTGATCGAAGCCATTCGTCCAATCCATCCTAATCGCGACGCACTCGCCACCTCTCAGGATCGGTTTTTCGAAAAGAACTTCCTGACCCGCATCGGCCTGAACACCGCGCCATACGCCGCTGTTCATGACAGTGAAACGCTGGAAAAAGCGATCGATCAAATCGGAACACCCGCCATCCTGAAAACCCGCCGTATGGGGTACGACGGAAAGGGACAGTCGCGGTTGATGTCCCCGGATGACGCCGCACAGGCGCTTACGGATATGGCCGGCGCGGAGGCTGTGCTGGAAGGTTTCATCGATTTCACACATGAAGTGTCCGTGATCGGCACACGCAGCGCGGACGGTGCAATTTCGTGCTTTGATCCGGGCGAAAATGTGCACCTTAACGGGATCTTACACACCACCACTGTGCCCGCGAACCTCAGCCCTGCCCAGCGCACCGATGCTGTGCTGCTCACGGCAAATATCTTGAACGCCCTTGAATATGTCGGCACGATGGGCGTTGAACTGTTCGTCACACCCGCCGGCTTGATCGTGAATGAAATTGCGCCACGGGTTCACAATTCCGGCCATTGGACACAGCAAGGCAGCAGTGTGGATCAATTCGAACAACATATCCGCGCCATTGCTGGATGGCCCTTGGGGGATGGATCCCGTCACAGCAATGTGGTGATGGAAAATCTTATCGGCGATGATGTGATGCGCCTGCCCGAAATCGCCAAAACTGATACGGCAATCCACCTCTACGGCAAGGCGGATGCAAAACCCGGCCGGAAAATGGGCCATATCAATACCGTCACTGGCCCCGCAACATAGACGCGCGCGTCTTTGCTTTCTTCAAACTCCGGGGGAGCAGCTTGCTGCGGGGGCAGCGCCCCTTGGCGCCCGCAGGGCGCCCCCCGCCCGCCGCAGGCGCAAATGACTTACTCCAGCCCAAACACAACCCCGCCCAAGGACAGAGAATGGTCAAAACGCCCATGGGTGAGGAATTCTTGTACCTGCCGCATGACCAATGGATTGTTCATCATGAACGTGTGCGTCACAGGCAGCACGATGTGATCCGCCATTCCGTCCAAACGCGTGCTCTCAACAGACACTTTTCCATCATCCGCCCCCCCAATAAGGCTTGAATAATATGCGTTCAGGCTTCGATCTCCCGCAATAACACCCAGCTCATGGCCGGGCCATGGCAAGCTCAAAGGCGCCCCATTCGTCCCCAATTCCATTCCAGCGGGGCCATTCACCCATTCAAACGGATCGAAATCACCAAATATGTCGACAAGTTCTGATCCACCATTGGGTGGCCCCAACATCACCACGCGGCCCATATTTTCGGGTTGGGTGCCATTCAGCCAAACCCGCACCAGTATGCCTCCCATAGAATGGGTTACAAAATGTACGCGCCGCGCGCCGCATACCGCGACCGCGTCGGGCAGGTTTTCTGCCACCAACGTTTCGATATCAGCGCTGGTTGACGGATACCCGGTGTTCACAACAAGATAGCCGCGCGCCTCTAGGATCTCTTCAAGGGCAAGAAATGATGTTTCCGTGCGAGCCAACCCATGCAACAGCACAACGCAGTCTTGCGCCGCCGCCGCGATTGGGGCGACCATCAGCCAAAACAAGATAAAAAACCGCTTCATAGGTCCAAAGTAGGCTTCCGGTTCAAAATGTTAAGGTCTGGGTTGCCTGACCTCGCGCCAATGGTCAAACTCTTGCCATGGGACGTCCAATCAGACTGGCCGCGCGTGGCATCATACGGCATGAAAACCGCTTGCTCTTAGTAAACGCCTATAAAGGGCGCGATGATCTTTGGTGCGCCCCGGGTGGCGGCGCGCAACCACATCAAAGCCTGCCCGATAACCTTGCCCGCGAAGTGTTTGAGGAAACAGGTTTGACCGTCTCCGTTGATGATCCCTGTTTGGTAAACGAATTTCATGACCCGGACGGTACCTTTCATCAGGTCGAGGTGTTCTTTCGCTGCACACTGGTTGCGGGCGAGATTGATCCCGCATGGCAGGACCCCGAAGCGATCGTGACCCACTGCCGTTGGGTGACGCGGGATGAACTGGGGGCGTTGACCGTACGGCCAAAATCCCTCGCCTCCGTCGCGTGGGGAGATAAAGGCGCGCCGGTCTATGACGTGTTGGAGGCGATCTTGAGGTGATCAATCGATGGCTGAGTGAGAATGACCGCTTTGCGGACAAAGTTACCCTTACCGGCTCCGTCGCCAATGGCCGCGTTTCAAATGCCGCACTGGCGATAAAATGCACCATGTGCGGATTGCGATCATTCGGATGTTGCCAAGGACCGTCGCCGACTAAAGATCAAGTTGCGAAGGTGCGCTTATGTTGAGTTGGTAGACCGAAGCGGTTCTAAAATGCCACGGAGGCTGACACCTTCGAACAGCAGAAACGGTATATAGAAATGATAGCCCAAAGTAGGCCTTAGCATTCGCCAGCTTTGTGCATTCCTAGGCGAATACCTGTTCGAAAAGGGTCATTGGCTTCTTTGATAAATGTTATGTTATGACATAACAAGTTTGATTGGGCGAAAACGCTTACTGGTGAGGAATGTGCAAGAATGGCATTGGAGGACAACCGCGTCCCTGTCACTTTGTTGACTGGATTTTTGGGAGCGGGAAAAACAACGCTGCTTAATCATTTGATCCGCGACCCAGAGGCTGGGCGGATTGCCGTTATCATGAACGAATTTGGCGACGTTGGCCTTGATCACGATCTGATCGAAGAAGCGAGTGAAGAAACCGTATTGCTGCAATCAGGGTGCCTGTGCTGTGCGATCCTTGGTGATCTCGCCAAGACGCTTATGGCGCTGAGCGCAAAACGTGCCAGCGGACAGATAAATTTTGATAGGGTTGTCATCGAGACCAGCGGCATCGCGGTTCCAGGCCCGATCATTCATACATTAGCCTCGGACAATCAGATTGCGCAGGTTTACCGATTGGACGGTGTCGTGACGCTGGCGGATGCCGCGACGGGTATGAAAACCCTCGATCAACAATTTGAGGCGGCGCATCAGGTCGCAATGGCCGACGTGCTGATCCTGTCGAAAACCGATCTGGTAGAGCCATTCGAATTGTCACGGTTTGAAAAACGGCTTAGCGGGCTCAATGTCTCGGCAAAGCGTATCAGAGCAAAGCACGGGGCCGTGCCGATGGGCGTTCTGTTTGACCTATCTGCGATGCGTGAGGGCGTGACATCATCAGAGGTCGACAAGTGGCTGGGAATGTCCACAGAATTGACCAAGCCTGATCCGCTGGCTGGCCTTTC
>CAYOSK010000144.1:0-6271 GCA_964406585.1 uncultured Octadecabacter sp.
ACCGAATATGCGAGATTTCGTCGACGGCACAGCGTTTAACAATGAACAAGGCAACCGCGCCCGCAAACTGTTTGCCGCTGTGGTCTTAGCCGCGTTGGATGACGCGATTGCAGACGATAAGAAGTACGGCAATGGCCCCGAGCAAATCGCACGTTGGGCCCGTTCACGCGATGGCCGCGAAGTCTTGTCCTGCGCAGGTATCGACCCCAACGAACGCGTTGTGACAGGCCTGATGGATTTCGTCGGTAAGGGTGTGCGCACATCTGTAGCCCTGTCGCGCGAAGAAAGCGAACGCCGTGCGGTGGCTGAGGCCGCCGAACTGGACGTACGCGCAGCGTAAGACGCTTTAATAAAGACTGCCAAAAACGCGGCCCTCTGCTCGGGGCCGCGTTTTTCGTTGCGAGATGCTTAGAACATAATTGCCCACATGATCGCAGGAAGGGCCTCTGTTATAGCCAAGATGGCGATCAATATCCGTGTGGCTCGTGTAACAAATCGCCGCCACAAGAAGACACAGCACATCAGCGCAAGCATGATCTCCAGACTTCCGACGACGCGCCCATGGTGGTCCGGGTCCCAATAACTGACGGGGCTATCGAAAATCCAATTGGTGAGCGGCCAAAAATGCGCACGCCCATCCCCTGCATGAAACAAGAAATCGAGCCCCAGATGCAGCAATGCAGCGCCACAAAGCGCAACCGCCCAACTTGACTTCAAAGCAAATGCGACCCCAAGGCCTATGCCCCAAAGGATCGCGGAATTGTCTACGCGAAAAATACCTTGCCATAGGTCCGAAAAGTAAAGCTGATTGAACACAACATCTGGCGATGTTCCCAAAATGAACAAATGTGCCCCAGCCAAAAGGTAAAGAGACAAATCAGGGATCAGCCCCCCAGCAACGGCCGCAGTTGTCACTTTGGGCGCATCTGGCTTACCAAAAGCTGTCATTCCAAATATCAGGTGGGCAGGTGTGTTCATTGCGGTTCCCTCCGGCGGTGCGCCTGCTATTGAAGTAGCGTGGAGGACATACATGGCCAAGGCAATCATGATTCAAGGGGCGGGTTCCAACGTAGGGAAATCCATGTTGGTTGCAGGCATTTGTCGGGCCGCACGGGCGCGCGGGCTTTCCGTTGCTCCGTTCAAGCCGCAGAATATGTCAAACAACGCGGCCGTGACATCCGATGGCGGTGAAATTGGGCGTGCACAGGCCCTACAGGCGCGTGCATGTGGATTGGCCCCGCACACAGACATGAACCCGGTCTTATTGAAACCTGAAACCGATGTCGGCGCGCAAGTGATCGTGCAAGGCAAACGGTTCGCGACCATGAAGGCACGCGAATATGGCACCCGCAAAGCCGACCTAATTCCACCTGTGCTGGAAAGCTACCGCCGGCTGGCTGCCGATCACGACCTGATCGTCATTGAAGGGGCCGGTTCTCCCGCCGAAATCAACCTGCGTGCAGGTGACATCGCGAACATGGGTTTTGCCGAAGCGGCGGATTGCCCCGTTGTTCTAGTGGGCGACATTGATCGTGGCGGGGTTATCGCACAACTTGTCGGAACCGATGTGATCCTGGCCCCTGACGATCGTGCGCGGATCAAGGGCTTTGCGATCAACAAATTCCGCGGCGACACCAGCCTGTTTGAGAACGGGATGACGGCAATTACCGATCACACTGGATGGGTGCCATTGGGGATTGTGCCGTGGTTCGCTGATGCATGGAAACTGCCAGCCGAAGACGTGATGGACGTTGCAAGCCGCAAAGGTGGCGCGATCAAAGTCGTGGTGCCGCGCTTGAACCGGATCGCGAATTTCGATGATCTTGATCCGCTGGCAGCCCAACCCGATGTCACCGTTGAGATTATTGAGGCAGGACGCCCCCTACCCGGTGATGCAGATCTTGTGCTGATACCTGGATCGAAATCCACCATCGCAGATTTCTCGCATTTTCGCGCGCAAGGTTGGGATACCGATTTGCTGGCCCACGTGCGCCGGGGTGGGCATGTTTTGGGGATTTGCGGCGGGTATCAGATGCTGGGACGCGAAATTTCCGACCCACATGGAATAGAAGGGCCCGCGACCCGCGTGCGCGGGTTGGGTTTGCTGGATGTCACGACAACAATGACGCCACAGAAGCGTGTCACATTAAGCAAAGCGACCTTTGATGCGACGGGCGATCCTGTTCGCGGTTATGAAATTCATCTCGGTGAAACCGTCGGCCCCGACCGTAGCAATGCCTGGCTCACGTTGGACGGGCGATCCGAAGGCGCGGCCAGCCCGAACGGACGGATAAAGGGCTGCTATTTGCATGGTCTGTTTGCGTCCGATGCCTTTCGCCACTCCTACATGGCTGCAATCGGTGCCCCCCTACAGACCATGAACTATGACGCCGATGTTGATGCTACGCTTGATGCACTGGCCGAACATCTTGAAACGCACCTAGATTTGGACGCTTTGCTTGACCTAGCGGGCTCAGTTTCAATCTAGTCGAATTCTTGACTGGACAAGATACGGTAGATTTCGCGGCGCACCAGTTTTCGCACATTTCGGGTGATGCGTTCGCCCAACGGCCCTGTCAATTCTTCGCGCACGACCTCGGATACCAGATCACGCAGCGCGTCTTCATCTAGTTGGACACCACCAACATCAAGCAAGCCGTCAAGGTCGTCATCGCCATATAGATCATCGTTCGGGTCTGTCTTGGCGGTATCCGCACTATTCTCTGGCGTGGCGTCATTTTCGGTGTTGGCAGATGGCGCAACGGCCGGATCGCTGGCGATTGTTTCACTTTCAATCGCAGCATCCGTTGTCTCGGCGTCTTGGACGCTGTCAAATTCACGCGCCGTGGTGCCGGGCCATGCAATAGTGTCGGCCATGTCTTCACTGCCATCGGGTTCGAAATCGCTTTGATCGCTGCTAATTGCAGCTTCAAGTTCCGCGATCGTCGCAACCAATTCACTGCGGTCTGATGCGTCTTCGCTTGGTACGTCGGCCTTGTCAGCAGTGTCGTCCCAAACCATGTCTGTCAGAGGCAGAGGCGCATCGGCATGCTGGTTATCGTCATGGTGCTGGTCAGCCCCGTGATCGTCGTCATGATCGTCCGCACCGCTTTGGTCTTGGTCTTGGTCATCGCGGTTGTCACGATCGGCTTCATTTTCGTCACGATCGCCGTCGTGGTCATCATGATTTTGATTGTGATCGTTCTGGGCCTCAGCGTCATCCACCGCGCCATCTTCTTGATCGTTCGCGTCCTGTTGGGTTTCAGTTTCTGAACTCTGCGGCACGCCCCCATCCACCACAAGGAAAGCAGGGGTCAGAACCAGTTTATCTGTCTTTGTGTCATCGGGCGTTTCAGCATCGGACGGTAGGTCCATCGATTCGGGTGCAAATGCTGTGTCAGGTACCTCGACTTGCGGAGTTTCAACAGGCGCGGGATCACGCGTGCGCGCCTTATCTCCATCGCTTACAAGCCTACGGATAGAGGACAGAACATCCTCAATTTCTACATTCGTTACGGGGTCGGACATTGTTTATCCTGCTTAAGCCTCAGGTGGACATGTTAACCTGATGCGAACTTTCAAACAACAGATAGTCGGGATTTGATCTATTCGCCGATGGATTGCAAAACCCGGTCCAGCGCCTGCCCCTGTTCGGAATACGTTGCCGGGGCTTCGCGGACGAGGTTGTAATAGGCCGCCGGATCATAGGATTGCACGCCAAGGTCCAAATGATCCGCCGTTAACACCCCCATGGATGCCAGCACGCGATAGGATGCGACCACTTCGTCAGCTTGCGCTGAAATCATATTTGCCTGTGCATCCAGCAATTCTTGTTCAGCGTTCAGCACGTCCAAAGTTGTGCGCGCACCCAATGTCGCTTCTTCGCGTACGCCACGAAATGCCGTCCGCGCTGCGCGGATTTGTTGATCCGCGGCTGTACGGCTGGCACGCGCGACGCTTAGGACAGCGTATGCATTGCCTACGTTCTGGCTTACACCTTGGGTCGTCACCAAAAGCCCTGCGCGCGCTGCATCGCGTCGTGCTTGTGTTTGTCGGATAACCGATTGCAGCTGTCCGCCTTGATAAATCGTCCCACCATAGGTCAGGCCCAACCGCTGGGTTGCGGTGCCCTCATCATTGATTCCAAGCGTCGTGCTCAGGTTCAAACGGGGGTTCAATGCCGCTTCAGCCCGCAAAATATTAAGCTCTGCGGCTGCGACAGCATGTTGACCACCGATGATGTTTGGATGGTTGCGAACGGCAAACGCGCGCGCCCCTTCAACGTCATGGTTTAAAGCCGCAGGGTTAACAACGTTCAACCGATTTGGCGTACGCCCTACGACGGCACGAAATTCTTCATTTGCGCGGACAAGGTCCCCTTCGGCGGAGGCCAGCAGGCTCCGCGCAGATGCGAGCCGCGCTTCTGCAAGTGACACATCCGTACGTGTGACTTCACCGACTTCGAAACGGTCCCGCGCGGCCCGCAATTCCTGATTGATCACCCCAACGTTGCTGCGGCGCAAAGCCAAAAATTCAGATCTGCGCCGAACATCCATATAGGCCTCGACGGCGCGAAACAGGATCTCCTGTTCCGCCTGCACCAACCCTTCGCGCGTTTGCAGCACCAATTCTTTCTGAACATCGGTCGCCAGCCGACTGGCCCCACCATCCGCCAAAAGCAAAGACAGTGTTACTGAAAGTGTCGCTTCCACCTCATCGGCAAGGGTCGTTGGGAAAAACGTTGCTGAGGATTTCGAATAAACCGCTTGTGCCTGCCATGTGATGATAGGGCGCAACGCCGCAAGCGTTTGCGCGACGTCTTCGTCTGCCGCCCTGAGCAAAGCACGGTTCTGATCCAACACGCCAGAATTGTGATAAGCATCGCGCAGCGTATCCGCCAAATTCTCTGACCGCGCAGGCGCCCCCACGACCATCAACGCCAAACACATCACTGCGAAGGTCCGGCTCATCAGGTTTGGGTTTGTCATGGTCAAATCCTCGTTTGGATGGGGGCAAGGATACGCGGCAGCGGTCCCAGAAAATCAAAATCAAAGCGTAAAAGCGGCATCCTTTGTGAAACCGTCCAGCACCGGAGCGCTCGCATTGAACGACATACGCCAGTTCATGACGCCGTCAATCTTGCGACCAACCCGCACAACACCAAGCGCACCTTCGGCAAAAATAGCAACGATGCGTCCACCGTCCTTTATCTGTGCAAGCAACGGATCAGGCAGTGTTTCAACGGCGCCTTGCAGAATTATCAAATCATAGGGGCCGTTTTTGGCTGCACCATCAGACAGCGCGCCTTCGAAAACAGCCGCATTGTCAACTCCGTTGGCCGACAGGATGTGCTGCGCTTCTTCAGCACGAGACGTATCGTCTTCCACTGCAACGACAAAATCGGCAAGCCGCGCGAGGACGGCCGTAGAATATCCAAGCCCACATCCAATATCCAAAACAACCTCATCCGGTTGCACATCGGCAGCATCCAGCATCTTGGCCAAAGTACGCGCCTCAAGCACCACGCGCCCGGCGCCAATATCAATGTTTTCACCGATATATGCCGCGTCGCGTTTGCTATCGGGCACGTAATCCTCGCGCGCAACGCCAAGCAAAGCGTCAATGATCGGGAACTTTGTTACATCTGATGGGCGTACTTGCGTATCAACCATCATTGTCCGGCGGGTTTCGTAATCAGCCACGTGCTAAACTCTTTCGTTCAGAATCTACCCCTTATTCATGCCACACCACCCTGCCCTCGGCAACGGCCCTTTGCGTCAAGTCCAACCAGTATTTGTTGAGAATGCACAAAGGCCCCAAAACCCGCTATTGAACCCCGCGCCGATGGCCGCTAAACGCAGCCTTGACCACATAAAGGCGAGTTGGCGGAGTGGTTACGCAGCGGATTGCAAATCCGTGTACACCGGTTCGATTCCGGTACTCGCCTCCATTTAAAAACAATCACTTACATCACTCCTTGCCGTGTTTGAGGCCCCGCGTTTACAGGGGCGTTTACATTTTTGTGTCTTGAGACAGTGATTTTGCTCGATTGAGCTTGCGCAAAACAGCGTCGCTTTCGTCCGGGCTAACCTGCGCATAATGCTCGATAACCTGCGCGGCATAGCGGACAGACCACCCCATCAAGACCGCGATTTGGCGCAAAGACAGGTCTGCATTCAGCAATCTGGTGGCAGCAGTCCCACGCGTATCGGACAAAGTTTTCTCACGTCCATCGATCCATGGCGGGATCTGCGCTTCGCGCCGCCACTTT
>CAYOSK010000145.1:0-5895 GCA_964406585.1 uncultured Octadecabacter sp.
CGCCAACCACTCGGATTAAGTAAAGAAAGGCCCTCGCAGAAACGCGGGGGCCTTTTGCGTTAAACAGCCCCCTTGGCCTCTTCCTTTACGCGTGATTATCTCTGGGGATGTACCGCTTTCTTTTCTCGCTCATCCCGTGGTGGCTTTTGGCCTTTGTTGCAGCTTCGATGGCCCCGTTGGCGATTGAAACCTACGAAGACTATGACCGCGAACGCATTCAGATGGCGCAGGTCGTGGCGAACGGTCCGCCTGACATCATTCCCGTCTATCAACTCGGTGATCGCCCGCCACCGTCACGAACGGGCGTCGTCCGCTTTGAAGGCACATTGCGCGCGGACCTTGGGGTCAAGAATATCTCTCTTGACGGGACGCGCTATGCCTACGTTCTGCTTGATGCCCCCCGAACCAGCACCCGCCGAGGTCCGCTTGTAGCCATTCTTATTCCACAAGAGCGGGCAGCGCAGGATTTGAATGCCGTGGTCAATGCTGCGGATGAAACCGGAAATATGATCATTCAAGGCGTTCTGGTGCCTAACTATATCGGCGAACTCAGTCGGCGTTTGGCGATCTCTAATGGCATCACGCGGCAGATTTATGTGATGGAACCTAGATTCGGGCCCTACTCCGCGGTCTATGCGGACCGCGTCGCAGACGCGCAGATGACGTTTTTTGTGACCCTCGGCTTTACCGTTTTGTTTGCTGTACTTGCGCTTTTGCGGTTTCAGCGTTGGCGCAAACGCGTGGCTGTGCGTAAGCCCAAACGCCGCGCGGCTGCACAACAGACGATGGCACCAATAGCCCAACCCAACGGATCGCCTTGGGATACATTTGAAGAAGATCGATTTGAAGAAGCCCCTTTCGTGGATGATGTGGCGCCAGCGGTTGCGACGTCGTCGGTTCCAACACCACCAGATCACGAAACCGAAACACCGACCCCTGATTTCGTCAGCGTCTTTCCAGGTGGTGGATCCGGGTTCAGGTTCAAATCCGCGGACGAGATCATACGCCAGTCCTTCGGAACCCTGAGCACTCTCAAACCTGCAAACCGTGATATCGACTGACGGTTTGGTGTTGCCAACCGGGCGAGCGGTGGGTATGCCCCATCTTGGCTTAGGGGTTTAGCTCAGTTGGTAGAGCATCGGTCTCCAAAACCGAGGGTCGTGGGTTCGAGTCCCTCAGCCCCTGCCAAGCCGTCCTTTTGTGGCGCGTAAAGACAATGCGCCAAAACGGGAGATTTTATGCCCCCCCTGCCGCGATCTATTGCCCTACACATCGGCGCGCATAAGACGGCGTCATCGCATCTGCAAAACGTCCTCTATCGCAATCGTGAAATGTTGTCGGGTGAAGGCGTCCGGGTCTATGGGCCTGGATATTTGCGCATGCCGGGGCGTAATTTAGCTGCGATGTTTGGGTTATCGTGGTCCGAAAGCCCATCGCCACGGCGCAGCCCGCAAGACCAGATCAAGTTTCTTTCTAAGGGACGCAAGCGCCTTGTCTTCAGCGAAGAAAACTTCGTTGGTAACCTCATTGACAGCCGTGGCCGCACCACACATCCGCTGTACCCGTCAGGGCCCGCCCGCGTGGCCGAGCTTGTTGAAAAACTCGCACCCTTAGACGTGCGGCTGTTTGTTGCCCTTCGAAATCCGGCATCGTTCATGGCGTCGACCTATTCGCAGGCATTATTTGGTGGGGCGTATCTTGGCCCGCGTGCATTTCGAAATCGCAACAATTGGCAAGATATCGATTGGGCAGCTTATGTTGCGGCTTTGCGCGCGATTCCGGGACTGGGGGACATGTATGTCTGGCGACAAGAAGATTACGAACAGTCACAGCGTATGATCTTGCGCCGCTTGCTTGGGTGGCGCGTTGGGCCGAAAATTGAAACGGTCGAAGGTCGTGTGCATCAGGGGTTGTCGTCTAACGCGGTTCGCCAGACCCTTGAATGGGCCCACGAGGGCCGCGAAGGCCCGCTCGCGCGGGATGCCCGTGCTAAGTATCCTGTCACCAGTGTGGCACACGCGCCGATGAACAAACCCTTCCAGCTTTATGCGGCGGCAACATATGCTGAGGCGGCAGATATCTATGCGGCCCAAATGACGCAGATCGAAGGAATGGAAGGTGTTACAGTTCTACAGCCTTCAACGACCCCGCAGGAGGGTTGAAAACCGCGACAAGGCCCGTTACGTGCAGGTTTAACAAGATCAGCGCGCGTTTCACCAAAGGATAGATTATGGCCCGTACCAACCCCGTTCAGTTTATCCAGCAGGTCCGCGCCGAAGTCGGCAAAGTGGTCTGGCCATCCCGCCGCGAAGTGACATTGACCACCATCATGGTCCTGATCATGGCCGCCGTCATGGCGTTGTTTTTCACGCTCGTGGATATGGTGATCCGCGGGGGGCTGGATGCGGTTCTGAACGCATTCTAATGATCCTGTGCCGCATCCCCCTTGCAGTGATGGGGCTGGCACGGTAGAGAATCCCCAAGTTATAGATGGCGTGCAACGGATGAGTTGCACGCCGCTTTTATTTCCGGGACTCTCAAACAGGGCCCGTCACGACCAAGAGGATCTAACAAAATGGCGAAACGCTGGTATTCTGTCTCTGTTCTGTCGAACTTCGAAAAGAAGATCGCAGAAACCATTCGTACATCGGCCGAAGAACAAGGTCTTGAGGATCAGATCGACGAAGTGCTTGTTCCAACCGAAGAAGTGATCGAACTGCGCCGCGGCAAAAAAGTAACCGCCGAACGCCGCTTTATGCCGGGGTATGTTTTGGTCCACATGGAAATGTCCGATGAGGGCTACCACCTGATCAACTCGATCAATCGCGTCACCGGTTTTTTGGGTCCACAAGGCCGCCCGATGCCAATGCGTGACGCCGAAGTGCAGCAAATCCTCGGCCGCGTCGAAGAAGGCCAAGAAGCGCCGCGCACGCTTATTCATTTCGATATCGGCGAGAAAATCAAGGTCAACGAAGGCCCGTTCGAAGATTTCGATGGCTTGGTCGAAGAAGTCGACGACGAAAACCAGCGCCTCAAGGTTACGGTGTCTATCTTTGGCCGCGAAACACCAGTGGAACTAGAATTCACGCAGGTATCAAAGCAGGGCTAAAGCCTCTCTATAGTCCAATATGAAACGCCGCTCCGGAACTGGGGCGGCGTTTTTTTCTTGTGGGATTGAAGGAACCGGTGTCATGGTCACGCCAAATTCCGATAGACCGCCACAAGGTTTCACACCCCCAACGAGGCCAAACATGAAAAAAATAGCCGTCGCCCTCACCGCCCTGATCGCGTTGCTTCACCTCTATATTGCGTGGCTCGAAATTTTCGCGTGGACAACCCGAGGACCCGCGGTCTTCGACACCTTCCCAGCGGACTTGTTTGAACAAACCACTGCGATGGCGGCAAATCAGGGCGTTTATAATCTATTCTTGGCAGCGGGCCTGATCTGGGCACTGCTGATCAAAGACAAGGCGTGGCAATTCAATGTCGCAGTTTGTTTTTTGGGATTTGTTGCTGTCGCGGGCGGAGCCGCTGCGCTGACGATCGCAATCCCAAGCGGGCTTCCGCAATTGGTTCCGGCCTTGGTCGCGTTGCTCCTGTGGGGGCTGTCGCGCAAAGCCACCGCCTAGTTTGCATTTGCCAACGTAAACGGCTGTCGTTCTAATCTGCGTTCACGCTGGCATTGCGTATCTACGGTGTCCACAGTGCCGTGTCTGGATGAAATTGCGACCAAGCGAACCAGAATGCTTGGTGGCTGCCGATGTCTGATCCATCTGTGCCAACCGCTTTGATCCCGCCAGCATCCAGTTCCAACCGCACGTCTTGGAACGTAATGTCCTGTCCACCCAACAACGCGGCCATCGCCGTGGCGCGTGCAAAGGCGACAGGTGTGCCATTGCCGGTGGTGACACCGATGATGTCTTCTTGAACGGGAAGGCGCGGGTCAACGTCGCCCACAGGAAAAATAGGGCCATTGGCGTCCCGTCCATTGCGAAAATCGAAATCCCGGCCAAGGGCCAGTTCTTCGACCAGAACAGTTGTTTCTGGATGCGCGTCTTTCCACGTACCCCAGTCGGTCGTGATGACGGTCGCTTGATCCAGTTGCAGGCCAATGTCCGCCAATGGGCCAGTCACAGCATGGCCAAGAAACGTATCAAACACGGACCCGGATGTGATGTCATACATCACCTTATTGGACCGGATCAGCAGGCCAGATGTCCGCAAAACGGGGCGATCCACGCCAGCTGGCATATTGTCCGTGAAATAGGCCTGCATCGCCCCGCACAACGTACAATACGGAATGCCAAGGTCACGCCCCCCCAGCGTATCGTTCACCATTTCACGCACTTCCATGATGCGGCGGGGATAGGCTCTGTACTCGCCGTTTACCTCAACCCCGAACACAATGGCATCATCTGCCAGCCACGTGGCGTCTGCCGCCGAACTGACCTCTGGGTTGTCCGCGGCGGGAATGCAATTGCACGGCTCGTCCGTGCGTCCGAAGGGCCGCGCATCAATATTCACGCCTCCCCACTGCACAAGATGCCAATCAATATCGCCTTCAACGAATATATCGTCCCACCCTTGGATGTAGTTGGTGAACACCGCCCGCTTGTTGTCCAGATAACCGGGATAGGCGGGCATATCCCATGCCATCAGGTAATCGATCAGATCCGACGAATGCGTCAATGCGTTGCGATCAATACCCATCAAGATGACGGCGGCATCAATCATGGCGCCGCCAAATTCAGGCCGCCAGGTGAACCGCAATATATCCGTCAACGCCCAAACGACCCGTGGATCACCTGACGTTGCAATCATGCGCAAATCATCAAGATCGTTAGGGTCCCAGCTGTTCTGATCCAGACTGATGCGGATCAACCTGTCCACAGCGCTTTGCAATTCGGGGCCCAAATCCCCGCTTGGTACCGCCGGTGGGCTGCCGAATTCTACAATCACATATTCTGGCAAGTCCGCTGTCTGGGCCTGTAAGGCGGGGCTGGCCAACAGACTAAAAGCGTAAACCGCTGCCGCAATGGGCCTGATGAGGGGTGCAAACTGCATGGCGTTCGTGCTCCTTGGGGTCATGGTGATGCGCAAGACTACGGTGATCAACCCGCGCACCGCTATACACAATTGTATCAGCACCCCGTGACGATCCGCCCAAGCCCCCTTGCACGAATCCCGATCCCCCTTTAAGGGGGCGCTTGTCGGTGTTCCGACATCCCATGTGGGAGGCGAGCCGCACGCGTGCGTCAAACCAGACCACATCCACAAATGCTTCAAACACGCGGTTTGAAGCCGGACAAAAGGAGACGCCTTATGGCGAAAAAAGTAGCAGGCACGATGAAGCTGCAAGTTGCAGCCGGTCAAGCCAACCCATCCCCACCCGTCGGTCCAGCGCTCGGTCAGCGCGGCATCAACATCATGGAATTCTGTAAAGCGTTCAACGCAAAAACAGCTGACCTTGAACCCGGCGCCCCATGCCCGACAGTCATCACGTACTATCAGGACAAATCCTTTTCGATGGACATCAAGACGCCACCTGCGTCCTATTTCCTGAAAAAGGCCGCCAAGGTAAAATCCGGCGCGACGACCCCGTCCCGTCAGGTCGTTGGCACGGTCACAACCAAGCAAGTGCGCGAAATCGCTGAGGCCAAAATGAAAGACCTCAACGCAAACGACGTCGAAGGCGCTATGAAAATCATTCTGGGCTCCGCTCGGTCAATGGGCATTGAGGTGAAGTAAGATGGCAAAGCTCGGAAAACGCACAACCGCCGCCCGCGAAGCATTCGCCGGCAAAGCAGACGTCACCGTGGCCGAGGCCGTGGCCCTCGTCAAAGACAACGCCAAAGCCAAGTTCGACGAAACCATCGAAATCGCCGTTGTGCTGGG
>CAYOSK010000145.1:5905-6169 GCA_964406585.1 uncultured Octadecabacter sp.
TGTTGATCCCCGCCACGCCGATCAGATGGTGCGCGGCAAGATCGCTTTGCCAAACGGCACAGGCAAAACAATGCGCGTTGCGGTCTTCGCACGTGGCGACAAAGCAGACGAGGCGACAGCCGCGGGTGCAGACATCGTTGGCGCAGAAGACCTGATGGAAACTGTTCAGTCCGGCAAGATCGAATTCGATCGCTGCATCGCGACACCTGACATGATGCCAATCGTTGGCCGTTTGGGTAAGGTTTTGGGTCCACGTAACCTGAT
>CAYOSK010000146.1:0-6095 GCA_964406585.1 uncultured Octadecabacter sp.
CCAAAGCGCACAAGCGCTTTGGCCCGAATTCCTACACGCGGCTTTCTATTTGCGTCGCGATTGCTTCCGCTTGTGCGGCGATCTCTTCCATTTTTTCAATCGTTTGCGTCGGCACAACAGGGACTTCCACCTGTTCGACCTGCCCCGCCGTGGATTGCGCGCTTTCAAGCTGTGCTTGAAGTTGGGCGGCTTTGCCTTCCGCTTCGCGCACCTTGTCTTCCAGCCCAGCTGTCCGATCAGCCAACAACAAACCCGCCATCAACAACATCCGGCTTTCTGGCATACGCCCCACTTGTGTGGACAATGATGATGCCTCGACGTCCAACATCGCCGCCGCTGTCATCAAGAATTTCTCTTCGCCGTCCTGACAGGCCACTTCAAAATTGCGGCCCCCGATTGTGATTTCAACTTGTGGCATCTGCAGCCTCCTGTTCAATAATCGGTGTCAGTTCCTGCAAGATCGCGTCCATTTCAGCCGCATCCGATGCCCGCGTGGCGCGCAAGGCTTCAAGCTCTGCCAGCATTGCTTTGTTGATAAGATGGGGTTCGCTTACCCCGGCGGACACAGCTTCGCGCAGTTTTGAATTGATATCGCGCAATTCCGCGTTCACTTGTCGCAAACGCTGCAATTCACGATCCATTCTCGCAGACCGTGCGCGGCCTGCTTCCACGTTGCTTTCGAGTTCGGCCAACTTGCCATCTTGGCGTTCTTTCAGCAGCTTTACCCGTTCCTCAAGCTGCGCGTTGACGGTCTTCTCTTCGTCCAACTTGGTGGTAAGAACCTCAACTTCAGCATCTGTCGCCGCGCTTTGTTCAGGTTCGACGACGGGCTGGGCATCCAAGGTCGTAAGGCCGGTTCGAATCCGTTCAAGCGCGTCGCTGATCCGGGTTTCAAGTTCTGATACGTCTGACATCTGCCTGTCCTTTCAAGCAGACATGAACCACATGCCTACCACTGCTGTTGGAACGTTCTTTCGAATCGCGTTCCGTTAACAAAAGCCTACGGCATGAAGTTGCGCCCCGCAAACGCTGAAAAATACAAAAATACAGACACTTACACATCAGCCTTCACGCAAAGACGTTGAACACTTGCAGACTGGAAGCCCTTGAACTTAGGGGACGCGCTGCTATGACCGCTTCAAACCTTCACGCTTTGACAAGGACACGAGACTTTGGACATTCAAGCTCTTCGAACTGCCCACCCCGAACATTGGATGCGCGCCGCAGCAATCCGCACCCTGACGCTTGACGCGGTGGCCGCCGCTAACTCCGGTCACTCGGGTATGCCGATGGGCATGGCTGATGTGGCGACAGTCCTGTTCGAAAAGCATCTGCGGTTTGATCCAAAGGCGCCACACTGGCCGGACCGGGACCGTTTCATCCTGTCTGCAGGGCATGGGTCCATGTTGATCTACGCACTCTTGCACCTGACCGGATATGAACAGGCAACGCTGCAGCAGCTCAAAGATTTCCGCCAATGGGGCGCCCGTACGGCGGGCCATCCAGAATATGGCCACCTTGAAGGCGTTGAAACAACGACCGGCCCACTAGGTCAGGGCATCGCCAATTCAGTTGGTTTCGCGATCGCAGAAGAAATCCTGCGCGCGCGCTACGGGAAAACCATTATCAACCACCACACATACGTCATGGCGGGCGACGGGTGTTTGATGGAAGGCGTCAGCCAAGAGGCGATTGGCCTTGCCGGAATGCAAAAGCTGGGCCACCTGATCGTTTTCTTTGACAACAACAACATCACCATCGATGGCACGGTCGATATGGCCGACGTCACCAACCAATCCGCGCGTTTTGTGGCGTCTGGTTGGCATGTCATCGACATTGACGGTCACGACCCTGTTGCAATTGATGACGCGATCGCGGCAGCCAAAGCCGATCCACGTCCATCGATGATCAACTGTAAAACGCATATCGCACTAGGACACGCGGCCCAAGACACATCCAAAGGCCACGGCGCACTGACGGACGCGGATCAATTGAAGGCAGCCAAGGACGCATATGGCTGGTCCGGCGGTCCGTTCGAGATACCGACAGATATTAAGGCACAATGGGAAGCAATGGGCGAACGTGGCGCGGCGGCGCATGCGGATTGGGCTGCGCGGTTCGAAAAGCTGAGCAAATCCAAACAGGACGAGTTTAATCGCGCCTTCGCACTTGAGGCCCCCAAAAAACTAAGCGCGGCCATCAAAGCGTTCAAAAAAGACGCGTCCGAAGCAGGCAAAAAGGTTGCCACACGTTCATCATCCGAAGCGGTTTTGAACGTGATCAACCCGATCATGCAGGAAACTGTTGGCGGCTCAGCAGACCTTACAGGATCCAACAACACAAAATCAGGCGACATGTCTGTGTTTAATCCGGACAATCGTGGCGGTCGTTACATCCACTATGGTGTGCGTGAACACGGTATGGCTGCCGCGATGAACGGCATGGTTCTTCACGGCGGTATCCGCCCCTACGGCGGGACGTTCATGTGTTTCACCGACTATGCACGCGGCGCCATGCGCCTGTCTGCGTTGATGGAAATTCCCACGACATATGTGATGACACACGACAGCATTGGCCTTGGCGAAGACGGACCAACACACCAACCTGTCGAACACTTGGCCATGTTGCGCGCAACACCAAATACCAACGTCTTCCGCCCTGCTGACACAGTTGAAGTGGCCGAGGCATGGGAATTGGCGCTGACATCAACAAAAACACCATCCGTTCTGTGCCTGTCGCGTCAGGGCCTGCCGCTTGTGCGGACCGATCACAAAACCAAAAACATGTCTGCTCAGGGTGCGTATGTTTTGGCAGATGCCGAAACCGGGAAACGTCAGGCTATTCTGATGGCCACAGGTTCAGAAGTTTCCGTTGCAATGGCAGCGCGCGACATTCTTGAAGCAGAAGGCATCGGCACCCGCGTTGTGTCCATGCCATGTTGGGAAATCTTCGAAGAACAGGACGAAAAAATCCGCAAACGCGTGTTGCCGGGTGGTCCTGTTCGCGTCGCAATCGAGGCCGGCATCCGGTTTGGTTGGGATCGTTGGTTGTTCGGCGAACGTGGCCGTCGTGAAAAATCCGGTTTCGTTGGCATGCATGGTTTTGGGGCCTCCGCCCCGGCACCAGAATTGTTCGAACACTTTGGCATCACGGCCGAAGCGACCGCACAAAAGGTTCGCGACCTGCTAGCCTAAATTACAAGACATCATTAAATCGGGCCGCAATATCTATTGCGGCCCGTTGCCGTTTTGGACCCGTCTGCTAGGGTCGGTTCAAACAATGGGGATGGCTGCCAATGATCCGCTTTAACGCTACAAAATGTCTGACCGCAATTGTTCTTAGCGCCGCGGCTTTAGCGGCTTGCGACTCCCCTCAGGTCGGACAAACATCTACGCAGATCAGCGCCAGCGGACAGCGGCCCGGATCGCCCGGTTTTAGTGTCGCGCCCCCCAACGCGCCGTCTGGCCCCGTCATTAACAATTTCGCAATTTCAGTGCTGAACGGCATACAAGGACGATCAATTTCGGAAAATCGCGAATATTGCGGATATATTTTCATCGATCAGTTTGGACGCCTCCAGACGACCCCCCCTGTCCCCGGAACCAGAACAGGGTGCAACCTGATAGAACCGCAAATCGGACAAGGCGTGCTGGCCAGCTACCACACACACGGCAGTTATTCGCCCGCCTTGGCGGGTGAAGTCCCGTCAAGCATCGATCTGCGCGGTGATTTCAACTACGGCATCAATGGATACGTCGCGACACCCGGCGGGCGCGTTTGGTTGAATGACGTTCGCACCCGATCCACCCGACAACTGTGCGGCATTGGCTGTATCACGTCCGATCCGCGCTTTGTACCGCTTGCCGAAGGCGCGATCCGTCCGTCTTATTCCGAACAAGACATTGCACGCCGCACGCGCGGGTTTTAATGGCCCTTGCTGCCCAAAAGCGGCGCTAGTCCCTTCGTGACAATCGGGATCAACAACAACCCAACCGCCAAACCGATAATCCCATCCAAGCCCGCTGTTACGGCCCAATTGCCAAACCCATTTGGGCCAGCGACGGCATAGGCCGTGGATTTGACGAAATCATAGACAACATCCCACCCCAGATCATGGGTGCCATGAACCAAAATCGATCCCCCAACCCAAAGCATCGCCGCGGTTCCGACTGTCGACAAGACCGTCAGCAAATGCGGCATGCCTTTGACCAAGCCAGTGCCAACCCCGCGCCCGAGCCCCGTTTTTGAATTCAGGGCCATCCACGCACCGACATCGTCCATCTTTACGATAATTGCGACAACACCATAAACCAGCGCCGTAATGGCCACGGCGACAACCGCCAAGGCCCCTGCCTGCATACCAATGCTGCCGTCGGGAATTTCGTTAAGAGTGATCGTCATGATTTCGGCCGACAAAATGAAATCCGTTTTGATCGCACCTTTGACGCGTGTTTCTTCCAACTTTGCAGGATCTTCGATCTCGTCCACTTTGACATGCGCGTCTTTGTGGGGCGCAAGCACGTGGTATATTTTTTCGGCGCCTTCAAAACACAAGTAAAGCCCGCCCAACATTAACAACGGCACCAAAAGCCAAGGCGCGAAATATTTCAAGAGCATCGCAACAGGCAGCAAGATCACCAGCTTGTTGAAAAACGATGCACGCGCAATTTTCCAAATGATCGGAAGTTCGCGTTTCGGATTAAGACCCGTGACATACTTAGGGGTCACAGCCGCATCATCAATAATAACACCGGCGGCTTTTGTTCCAGCCTTCGACGCCATTCCGACGACATCATCAAGACTGGATGCAGCAACCCGCGTCAGGGCTGCAACGTCATCCAAAAGGGCGATCAATCCGCTCATACCATTTACCTTTGTGATTCTCTTTTCGGTAAAATGCCGCCCCGCGCGCCGACAAACCACCCCCGCCATCGCATTGTTTAGTGTCTGCACCGCCACTGTTGGCGCAAACGGTTAGCGCAAACCCAATCGCAACAGCGCAGGTTAACGCTAACATGCTGATAAATATTGAATTTCACCTTGGTCCAAGGGCGCCCTGCGCCTAGAACCGCACCAACACGGTTGCCGCAAAAAGGAACGACACATGACTGTCACAGTTGGGATCAACGGATTTGGCCGCATTGGACGCTGTACATTGTCCCATATTGCAGAAGCGGCACGCAACGACATTCAGGTTGTCAAAATCAATGCGACGGGTCCGGTGGAAACCAACGCCCACTTGCTGCGCTACGATTCAGTGCATGGCCGTTTTCCGGGCGACATTACAGTAACAGATGGCAAGCTCGACCTTGGGCGTGGTCCGATTGATGTGATGTCCACCTATGATCCAACCGAACTGGACTGGGACGGATGCGACGTTGTTCTTGAATGCACCGGCAAATTCAACGATGGCGAGAAATCTGCAATTCATCTTGAACGTGGCGCGGGCAAGGTCCTGATTTCTGCACCAGCCAACAATGTGGACAAGACGATCGTATACGGTGTGAACCACCGCGACCTAACCGCTGACCACCGAATGGTCAGCAATGGATCGTGCACCACCAATTGCCTTGCGCCGCTGGTCAAAGTCCTCAACGACGCGATCGGCATTGATCGTGGCCTTATGACAACCATTCATAGCTACACGGGCGATCAGCCTACATTGGATCGCCGTCACAGCGATTTATATCGCGCACGCGCCGCGGCAATGGCCATGATCCCGACATCAACGGGCGCCGCCAAGGCCCTGTCGCAGGTATTGCCGGAAATGGAAGGCAAATTGGATGGCACCGCGCTGCGTGTACCAACACCAAATGTGTCTGCTGTGGATTTGACGTTCGAAGCAGCCAAAGATGTCACCGTGGAAGACGTGAACGCCGTTGTGGCAGAAGCCTGCGCTGGCCATATGGGCATGGTGATGTCTTATGATCCCGAACCCAAAGTCAGCATTGATTTCAACCACACGCCGCACTCTTCCATCTTTGCGCCAGATCAAACCAAGGTCATCGGCGGCCGCACCGTGCGCGTGCTGGCATGGTACGACAATGAATGGGGCTTCAGCGTCCGTATGGCTGATGTTGCCGCCCACATGGGTC
>CAYOSK010000147.1:0-6084 GCA_964406585.1 uncultured Octadecabacter sp.
CCTGCTTCGGCACCTGAGATCGACGCATTGAATTTAACCAGACCGCCAATCGCGGCAGCTGTCAGTAGAAAATCTGGAATTCTCGAAGCCGTCGCGCCGGGGACGTGATCCAGATAATATCGGATCGTGGCGGGAACGACGCCCGCCGCCCCATTTGTGGGGGCTGTCACGACCTGCCCACCCGCGGCGTTTTCTTCGTTTACGGCCATCGCATAGGTCGACATCCAATCGTTGATTGTATGCGGTGCGGACAGGTTCACGCCCGCCTCTGCAAGAAGGGCATCGTGAATTCCCTTGGCGCGGCGTTTAACGTGCAAACCACCGGGCAAAATTCCCTCCGTGCTCAGCCCGCGGTCGATGCAATCGTTCATCACGTTCCACAGGCGCGCAAGCCCACTGTCCAGATCTGCCCCCGCCATCCGGCTTAGCTCGTTTTTGCGTTTCATGCCTGCAATGCTCAGGCCGGATTGGTCCGCCATCTCAAGCATATCTGCCGCACTTTGGAACGGAAACGGGACCAATGGGCCGCCTTCTTTGTCCACCCCGGCAGCCAATTCGGCGTCCGTCAAAACAAAACCGCCACCGATGGAATAATACGTCACTTGCGTCACGACATCGCCCTGCGCGTCGGTCCCCATCAAGATCATCCCGTTGGCATGGCCGGGCAATGGCGGGCCATAGTCGAAGTCAAGATGATCCTTGGGCCGAAAGGTCAGAACGCCCAGCCCATCGGGCATCACGGTGCCTTGGGACGCGATCCGAGCGAATTCGGCATCGGCCTTATCGCGATCAAAATCATCCGCGCGAAACCCGGCAAGGCCAAGGATCGTGGCACGATCCGTCCCATGCCCAATGCCTGTAAAGGCCAAGGATCCATGCAAAGATGCCTTAACCCCAGCAACAGCAAACGGCTGCGCGCGCAAGTGGTCAAGAAAACGTGCTGCTGCAACCATTGGGCCAATGGTATGGGACGACGACGGGCCAATGCCCACTTTGAACATATCAAAAACAGATAAAAACATGCGCAGCGCCCTTGTTGCAGTGGTCTTTTCATATCTTGAAGATATGTGGCGGCGCGATCAGAAACGACAGATCGATTGCCGTTTACGCGATTGGGCTGTGAATTATTAACGCGCCCAGTGTATTGAGCCTCGCGGTTTGGGGCGTGTCGTTCTATAGTCCGCGCTGTGAACTATCTACGAAAGCTGCCCATGTCATCTGAACTGTCCCCCATCGATAAAGCCAAATTCGTCGCCGCCAAACAGGCCAGTGCCTATGTCGAAGACGGGATGAAAGTCGGGCTCGGGACGGGATCAACCGCAGCGTGGTTGGTGAAATGCTTGGCCGAACGGGTCGAAAAGGAAGGCCTCAAAATAAAAGGCGTTCCCACATCCACACGCACTGCGCAGCTGGCGCGCGACGTTGGCATCGATGTGATTTCATTGGACGAAGCCAAATGGTTAGACGTGACCATTGATGGCGCGGATGAATACGATGGCAACCTGAATTTGATCAAAGGCGGTGGCGGCGCCCTGTTGCAAGAAAAGATCGTGGCAACCGCCAGCGACCAGATGATCGTGATTGCAGATGCTTCCAAACAGGTTGAAACACTTGGGAATTTCCCTTTGCCGATCGAAGTGATCCCCTTTGGCTGGCAGACGACAAAAACCCTCGTCGAGGAAACATTGATCGGGCTGGATGTGTTGGGCCGCAAGGTATCGCTGCGCATGAATGGCGACGCGCCATTTTACACTGACGAAGGCAATCATATCCTTGATCTACATCTGAACCGGATCGGCAACGCGCGGCAAATGTCGCTTGTGATCAATCAGATACCGGGCGTTGTTGAAAACGGGCTGTTCATCGATATTTGCGATATTGTTGTCATTGGGCACGGTGATGGTCGCGTTGAAGTTCGCGATATCAACGAAGGCTCCATCCAAGAAGGGCGGATCGATTTTGTTGAAACAGACAATCTGTTCGCCGATTTGAACGACTAACCGCGCGATCGCCGTATTCCGAATTGCCCGACCTGCGCAAAACGCCCTGCACGTAAGCCAAAGTGATTTGTGAACTGTCATTGGCCCGTGTCTGGTCATCAGGGGCAGCCTGTGGTTTATCAACCTCTTGGGACAATGCACCGATTGAAGGCCTGTGAGATGTCGAATTTTGACTACGATTTGTTTGTAATTGGCGGTGGCTCTGGTGGGGTGCGGGCCGCGCGCGTTGCGGCCGCAACCGGGGCCAAGGTCGGATTGGCAGAAGAATTTCGGATGGGTGGAACCTGCGTTATTCGCGGCTGCGTCCCCAAAAAGCTAATGGTGTTCGCGTCAGAATATCGTGACATGTTCGAAGACGCCCGCAGCTATGGCTGGGATGTTCAGGATGGCACGTTTGATTGGTCGACGTTTCAGGGACACATGCACGCTGAACTGGATCGTCTCGAAGGGATTTACCGCAAAATGTTGGCGGGGTCGGATGTGACCATTCACGACAGCCGCGCCACTGTGAGCGGGCCACACGACGTGACGCTGGCAGATGGATCGACATGCAGTGCGAAACACATTCTTGTCGCGACGGGCGGACGGCCTGTGTTGCCGGACATGAAAAATGCCGATCTGGGCATCACGTCCAACGATATATTTTTGCTGCCGGAACTGCCCAAGAAGATATTGATTGTGGGCGGCGGTTATATCGCCTGCGAATTTGCCTGCATTCTTAACGGGCTTGGTGTTGACGTGACGCAGTTCTATCGCGGTGCCCAGATTTTGCGCGGCTTTGACGACGAAGCGCGCGGACTGGTGTCCGAAATGATGCGTGAAAACGGTGTGGGCCTGCAACTTTCAATCAACGTGTCCGACATGAAAAAACGTGAGGGCGGCATCTGGGTTAAAGATACGAACGGGTCCGAAGAGGTATATGATCAGGTCATGTTTGCGACAGGCCGGCGGCCAAACACCGATGGCATGGGGCTTGAAAAGGTCGGCGTGGACCTAGGGCGCAGCGGCGAAATCGTTGTGGATGACTATAGCCAAACCAAGGTGCCAAGCATTTTTGCCATCGGGGATGTCACCAACCGCGTCCAATTGACCCCAGTCGCCATCCGAGAAGGCATGGCGTTCGTAGAAACAGTGTTCAAAGGCAACCCGACCAAGGTGGATCACGATTTGATCCCGTCGGCGATTTTTACGCAGCCTGAAATGGGCACGGTTGGGCTCAGCGAAGAACAGGCGCGCGACCAAGAACCTGTTGAAATCTATGTAACAACCTTTCGCCCGATGCAGACCGCATTTGCGGGGCGACCTGATCGGGTGTTGATGAAACTGGTGGTCAGCAAAGCGACCCGCGTTGTATTGGGCTGTCATATTGTCAGCCCACATGCGGGTGAGATGATCCAACTTGCGGGGATCGCCATCAAGATGGGCGCGACCAAAGAACAATTCGATGCGACCTGCGCGGTGCATCCAACCATCAGCGAAGAATTGGTGACAATGCGTGATCCAGTGAGAACCGCTTGAATTTAGCGTGCTAAGGCACACTTATAGCACAAGACGAACAATCGGCCCGACGGATGGGCAGTTAGCAAAGGAAGACAGGCTTAATGGCTGGAAATAACGGCGGCCCCTGGGGGGGCGGAGGCAACGGCGGCGATGACGATGATGATCGGTTCCGACCCAATGGAAATGGTGACCGCAACGGCGGGCGTCGCCCCCCGAACGACCCCCAGATCCCCGAATTCGATGAGATCGTTAACAAAACCAAAGATCAACTGCGTGTGCTGATCGGTGGCGGCGATGGCCGTGGCCGAACAGGCAGCGGCGGCGGAGGGGGCCAAGGTGGCCCACAGATCACCCGTGGCATGATTGGTCTTGGCGCATTGGCCGCTGTTGCGCTTTGGGCGTTCAGCAGCTTTTACACGGTTCGCCCCGAACAAAAATCCGTCGAACTGTTTTTGGGCGCGTCCTATGCGATTGGCGAACCCGGCCTGAACTTTGCACCCTGGCCGCTTGTTACGGCAGAAGTTGTAAACGTCACACAGGAACAAACAATTGATGTGGGTGTTGGCCGCGGCAGCGCGCCAGACGCAGGGTTGATGTTGACGGGTGATGAGAACATCGTCGATATCGATTTTCAGGTGGTTTGGAATATTACCGAACCTGACCGCTTTTTGTTCAACCTTGCCGATCCTGAAACGACAATTGCCGCTGTGGCTGAATCTGCAATGCGCGAAATTATCGCCCAGTCGCAACTGGCGCCGATCTTGAACAGGGATCGTGGGGCCATTGCAGATGGTGTGGCTGATCAGGTGCAAACCACGTTGGACAGCTATGGCGCGGGTGTGAACATCATTCGTGTCAACCTTCAGGCGGTGGAACCACCAAGCCAAGTCATCGCCGTCGAAGACATCGACGGTGATGTGCGTCAAACATCACCGCTGGCTGCGTTCCGCGATGTGCAAGATGCCGAACAAGAACGCGACCGTTTGCAAAACCTCGCGGATGCTTACGCCAACCGTGTTCTGGCCCAAGCGCGCGGTGACGCTGCACGCGTTTTGGAACAGGCCGAAGGCTATCGCGCCCAAGTGGTAAACGACGCACAGGGTGAAGCATCCCGATTTGTGGCGGTTTTGAACGAATACCAAAAGGCCCCAGAGGTGACACGCCAACGTCTGTATCTGGAAACAGTTGAAAGCGTGTTTGGATCAACCGACATCATCCTGTTGGATGACAACGGACAAGGCGGGGGCGGTGTTGTGCCCTATCTTCCGCTGAACGAAGTGCGCCGCGCGGCGCCGACAACCGGGGGGTCAAACTAATGAACCGCTCTACTTTTATTCTGCCCGTTGTGGTGATCGCAATTGCTGCCGTGTTGTCGTCGATCTTTATCGTAGATGAACGCCAAAAAGCACTGGTGCTGCAATTTGGTCAAATCGTTTCCGTCAAAGAAGACCCCGGCATCGGATTCAAAATCCCGCTGATCCAAGAGGTTGTGTATTACGATGACCGCATCCTTAGCCGCGATGTTGATCCGCTTGAGGTAACGCCGCTGGATGATCGCCGTTTGATCGTTGACGCCTTTGCGCGGTACCGGATCACGAATGTTGAACGTTTCCGCCAAGCGGTCGGTACCGGCGGTGAAGAGGCTGCGGCCCGTCGTCTGGATTCGATCCTGCGTGCAGAAACACGCGAAGTGCTCGGTTCGGTGACGTCCAATGACATTCTGTCAACTGATCGTGCGGCGCTGATGCTGCGAATTCGGAACGCCGCGATTGCAGAGGCGAATGCGCTGGGTTTGACGATCATCGATGTGCGCCTCAAACGCACCGACCTTCCTGCCGAAAACCTGAACGCAACATTTGCGCGGATGATTGCGGAACGCGAACGCGAAGCCGAAGACGAACGCGCCCGTGGCCGTGAAGCCGCCCAGCGGATCGAAGCGCAGGCCGACCGGACCGTGGTTGAACTCGTGTCCGAAGCCAACCGCGAAGCCCGTGTTATTCAGGGTGAAGCGGACGCAGAGCGTAACGCGATCTTTGCGCAGGCCTATGGCCAAGACGCTGAATTCTTTGAATTCTATCGCTCGCTTGAGGCCTATGGCCGTGCGATTGGGCAGGGCAACGCACGCCTTGTTCTCAGCCCGGATCATGAATTCTTTAACTATCTGCGGAACGAAAACGGCACCGCAGCGGGCGAATAAATGGGCATTGCTCTGCTCGCCCTCGGGCTTGTCTTGATTGTTGAGGGGCTGGTGTACGCACTGGCCCCTTGGCTTGTCGAAGATCTACTGGCGGCGTTGCGCGACATGTCCATCGACGCGCGCAGGTTGGTCGGCCTTGGCGCGCTCGCGCTTGGGGTTGCGCTGGTGTGGCTGGCGTCAGTTTTGGGCGCGTTAGGCTAGGGGCACCTTGTCGTTCTGGCCCTCACCCGCACGGCATTCTTGTTGCGCATAGCGATTGCAGGTATTGCCGGTCGCCCCTATTTCCAAGGCTCAATAGTCTCTTCGTATGGTTGCATTAGGCTACAAATTGATCACGCGTGGGTGACGAGGCCGTGTTTGACGTTGCGCTGGGCGTCATCGACCCTA
>CAYOSK010000148.1:0-6065 GCA_964406585.1 uncultured Octadecabacter sp.
CGGGTTTTGAATCTGCTTATTGGACTGCAACGCGGGATTGGTCCGGCCTTGGGACCCCGGGTTTGATTCTGGTGGGGGTTGCGCTGATCGGCGGCGGCGTTGCGACAACCGCTGGCGGAATCAAATTGTTGCGCGTCTACGCGTTGTGGAAACACGGCCAACGCGAAATCGAACGGCTGGTCTACCCGTCATCAGTTGGTGGGGCTGGCGCTGACGCCCGCCAAATCCGCCGACAAGGCGCGCAAATCGCGTGGATTTTCTTTATGCTGTTCGCAATTTCAATCGCGGCGGTGATGGTTTTGTTGGCTCTTACGGGGGTCCAATTTGAAACGGCTATGGTGCTGTCGGTGTCCGCGCTGTCCACAACAGGCCCCTTGGCTGACATCGCAGCGGAAACACCGATTTCTTATTCAGGGATTCCAAACATGGCGAAAATCGTGTTGGCCTTCGCAATGGCATTGGGGCGGTTGGAAACACTCGCAATTATTGCCTTGATGAATCCCGAATTCTGGCGCCGATAGGCTTGGATCAGCGCCAGATTGTTTTTGGGCTGGAAATCTACCTGCCAGCGCGACATAGTGCGCGTGGATGGATGAAAATGGCCGCTCAGATGGTCAGAATAACAATAAGGGACGGGGATCATGGCCTCAGACAAGCAGAACCTACAGGACGCGTTTCTTAATAACGTCCGCAAAGCAAAGGTTCCGGTAACGATTTTCTTGATTAACGGTGTAAAGCTGCAGGGTGTGATCACGTGGTTTGACAGCTTTTGTGTGCTGCTGCGTCGCGATGGCCAAAGCCAGTTGGTGTATAAATCCGCCATTAGCACAATTATGCCAAGCACACCGATCAGCATGTATGACGGCGAAGAATAACGCATATGGGTGAAGAACGGCCCGTCACGCGGGCGTTCGTCCTGCACCCGGAAATAAAATCCGATCAAACACGACGAAACGCCGCGGCTGCGCTTGCTGAAGGTGTCTCTTTGGCGCAGGCACTGCCGGAATTGGACGTCGTCGGCTCCCAGATCGTTGGCCTGCCCAAGGTGCATCCTGGTATGTTGTTCGGCAAAGGTAAGATCGCCGAAATTGGATCATGGCTGCAAGAGGCGAACGCCGGACTTGTGCTGATTGACGGACCCGTCAGCCCGGTGCAGCAGCGCAATCTTGAAAAGGAGTGGGGCGTAAAGCTGCTCGATCGCACCGGCCTCATTCTTGAAATCTTTAGCGACCGTGCCCGCACCCGCGAAGGTGTCCTACAAGTTGAAATGGCGGCATTGTCGTATCAACGCACCCGCCTTGTGCGCGCTTGGACCCACCTTGAACGCCAGCGTGGCGGGCTCGGCTTTGTCGGTGGCCCCGGTGAAACACAGATCGAGGCCGACCGCCGCGCAATTGATCTTCAATTGAACCGTCTAAAAAAGTCGCTCGAAAAGGTGGTGAAAACCCGTGAATTGCACCGCAAAGCCCGCGCAAAGGTGCCGTTTCCCATCGTAGCACTGGTTGGCTATACGAATGCGGGCAAGTCGACATTGTTCAATCATCTGACCGGCGCTGAGGTGTTCGCGAAAGATATGCTGTTTGCAACGCTGGATCCGACCATGCGCAAGGTCGATCTTCCCGATGGCACCGAAGTCATCATGTCGGACACAGTTGGATTCATTTCCGATCTGCCGACGCAACTGGTCGCCTCGTTTCGCGCAACATTGGAAGAAGTCCTCGAAGCGGACATTATTCTGCATGTGCGAGATATCAGCCATACGAATACGGACGCACAAAAGCGCGCGGTACTGGATACGCTGCGCCAATTGGATGTGAACCCGGATGTCCCAATGATCGAGGTTCTCAATAAAGTTGATCTTTTGGCCCCTGAAGATGCGGGATACCTGCAAGCGCTGCACAAAGATGATGACAGTGTGTTTGCAATATCGGCCGTGACGGGAACGGGTCTTGATCGGCTCCTTGGGGATGTGTCTGACCATCTCAAGGGCAAAACGCAGACGCTTGATCTGACGTTGGATTGGGCCCAAGGCGCAGCCCAAAGCTGGCTTCAACGCGAAGGGGTTGTGGAAACACAAACCCAGTCTGATGACGGCTGGACCCTCAGCATTCGCTGGACGCCCATTCAGGCGGCCCAATTTGAAAAACACTTCCCGCAAGCGTTCAACGCCCAGACATAATCCGCCCGCTCATCCGCGGGCGCTCTTGTTTTGTCTTTGCTTTTCTCAAACTCTAGGGGGTTTGGGGGACTAGTCCCCCATGGGTCTTGGTTTGGGGGACTAGTCCCCCATGGCGATCGGATTGGCGAAGCCAATTCGATCCCTATTGCGACGTAAGAACCGGTTCCAGCATCGTCACGCCAACGGCCCCCCCACGCGCCAACGCGGGATCAAGCGACATCGGGATGTATTCCCCACGGCGCCATAAATCACCAAGGTCATCATAATATCGAGACAGGAAATGCCCCGATTGGCCGGTCGATGTGATGAACACAGAACTGTCAGGGTCGGCAAAATCATACACACCGCGGTAGGCCGCCGCGTGGACATTCAAGAATGGATCATCCGGATCACCAGAGGTGCGCCCGCGCATCAACGTATTGTCTCCACCGGATGTCGATTGGCGGATGTTCACAAACCAGCGCAACACAGGCGCCTCTCCAAGCACGGGGTGATCATGGGTGGCTTCGTGCGCATCCCCCCAGCGCAGGGTTTGCAGGGCTGATGAATGGTTCGCGGCAACCCAAACCAGAGCATCATCCAAGGCCAAACGCGCAATATCGCTACAGGTTTCTGTCGGGGCTGATTGCAACACATCACACCATGCCGCCGCGCCGTTGGTGTCTCGAAACACCCGTTCGATGAACAAAGGCTCTACATGGGTATATTCACGCGCCAATGGCCCCAGTTCATCGCGGATCAACCGGTCTTGCAGCGCGCGGATCCAGGCCGAATACAACAGCGGTTCCGGCAGATGTTCATTCATCTCGCCGTTCCATTCTGCCAACAAAGCCAGCGCATCTTGGCGCAGGCGTGCCGGTGTGCCCTCTGGCGCAGCTTCGCCTGTGAACCACAAATCCGCGCCAATCAGCGGTAGGATGGACCGCGCCGTATAGCTTACGGTGTCGCTTTGCGCTTCGATAAAACTGTCGCGTGTGTGGACTTCGCGCGCCTGCATCAACAATCGCCACCGGTTCACACGCTGGCTATCGCCCCAGGTAAAACTGACGTGACCGGGAAACGGGGCCTGAACCACTTTGTTGTTAGTGTTGCCCACGATCCCACCGACAGGGTCGATCCATTGTGGGTTGTTCACATAAGCGCGGCGTCCGTCCCAACGGTTCTGAGGAAGATAGCCAAAATGGGGCAGGCGGCCTTGGGTGACGTGTTCAGGGTCGCGATTTGGGATATGCCCGATCAACTTAAGCCCGACAGAGTTGCGATCTGCCAGCGTCATCATTTGGCTTGGGGCAACGTAGTCTTCCATTGCTAGGATGCCGGCCTCAACAGATCGTGCCCGCATCAAATTCATTGCAGCTTGCAGGGTCGTATCCTCTGGCGACAACGCGGTCCAGGCGACAGATGTGACCGTGCCGGGCGGGCGGATCGCCGCCAAATCGTACTGGTCGGGCGGCAACACGGGCCCATTGTGGGTCCATTGCAATTGCAGCGTGACGGCGGGCGCATCCAGCACACGTATGATACTGTCGCGGGTCCGAAAATTGGCCCAGCCATCAGGCGTGCGATATTGGCTGGCGTCGGATGGATTGACCTCTTCGATGTAAACGTCTTGATCATCCAGATAGCTTGATGTGATCCCCCATCCAAGATCTGCGGATCGGCCCAGCATGATCACAGGAACGCCCGGGATGGTGCCGCCAATTACGCCGCCGCTTTCCAGTTCTAGTCGCGCAAGATACCAAATTGATGGTGCCGTCAGGCCAAGGTGGGGATCATTTGCCAACAGTGTTGATCCGGTCGCCGACCGATTGACCCCCGCAGCCCACGCGTTGGACGCCCCTGCGTGGGCACGCGGCACAACAGGTGAAATGGGATCAAACGCCATGCGTCGGTTCGGCGTATAGTCCGGCACACCGGGCATCAACGCCGCATAGCTCGGCAACGCAGCAAGACCCGAACCGGGCGCATCCGGCAACAGATCGCTCAGACGGTCATCATTGCCAAGGATAAGCGATGTGCGCGCGCGCAAAACTTCTTCTTCCAGATGACTGCTCAGCTGTAGGGCCATGACCTTGGTGATGGCGACGCTGTCGGCGGGTTGCCACGGTGCGATTGCGTGATTGAACACCCACATTTCTGGCGCACCGCGCCCGCGCGCGCCTGCGTTGACCTCGTTGATCCAAGCGTTCACGCCGCTGGAATAGGCTTTTAGGGCGGCTTGGGTGCGGTCATCCAACGCCCGAACGGACGATTGCGACAATGGATACAAATCAAAGCGCCGGATCAGGCTATCAATCGGCAAGGTACGCGAGCCGAACAATTCGGACAAACGGCCCTGCGCAGTCCGCCGCAGCATCGTCATTTGCCACAGGCGATCCTGTGCATGGGCAAGCCCAAGTGCGAAAAACACATCTTCGTCCGTTGCGCCAAAAATATGGGGAACATTGGCGTTATCACGCACGATTTCTACAGGCGCAGTGATCCCCGCCACCTGTATCGTGCCTTCATAATCCGGCAGCGACCGGGATGCGAAATAGTAGGCCAAGGCAAACACCGCGACGGTCAGAAAAATCAACGCAGAGGCCAGCCGGATCAGCCAGCGAAAAAGCATTGCCATTGAAGTTCCTTACCGTGGTTTGCGTCGTCCTGAGTGGTCTATTACATATCTCGCAATGGCCATTGTGATGCAAGTCGCGCGCATGGGCGGATCATTGCGCCGCGCAGTGTCCAACCCAGTTTTCATTCTTGGGCTGTAGGGTCAGGCGGGCACGTCCGTCTGGTTGCACGATCATAAGGCGTCTGCCCAATTCGCCTGCATCATCATGAAACCCTAGGATTCCACCGGGCAACATGATCGCTTCGGCGTTGAAATCTTCGTTATCTAATTGTACGCGAGTGATTTGGCGTCGCGGCGGGTCATTGGTGTTTTGCGGGTCCACAAACTGATGGGGGTCTATCCGAAACGCCACCGTGATCTGGATACAGTCGGACGTACAGTCTTTGACGCTCAAGACACAGTTTAGATCCGCCGCGGACAGTGGGGTGGTCACGCTGATCACAGACATGGCCACCAAAAATCTATGAAGTGTCACGGTGATTTCAGACGATCACACTGGCCCGCACCAAAGTGTTCGACAATTGAGTCACTGGCTCCCGTTGCGCCTTGGAAATCGAAATCGCGGTTTGGATACATCGTTAGGCGTCCGCTCAGAGACCCACCGCGCGATTCAAACACGCGCAACTGTGGCGTTTCTTCAAGGGTTGCGCGCGGCCCCATTCCGTCGATGTCCAAGCGGGGCTGACCGTTTTCATGGGCGACATACACCACGAAAGACGTCTTTTCGTTGGTGCAGTTTGGCCCCGCGCAATAGGAATTAAAGGTACAGACGTAATGCGGATAGGCCGGATCACCAGCCACCGACGGCGCATTGCTGCGTCCCGTTGCAATCATGATCAACGTTACAATGACGATCACGACGACCATAACAATGGGCAGGACTGTTGTCCGTCTATTCATTTTGAACCTTCAAGTCTTGGCACATGTGTTTTGTCACAGGTGTTGTTACACCGACAACCGCGCCGTATGGGCACCGCGTTCTCGGTAGGGTGTTGTATCGTAATGGGCCCGGTAGCATTTGGAAAAATGCGACGGAGACGCAAACCCGCAAGCCAGAGCCACGTTAATCACTGACATATCTGTTTGCATTAACAGGTTGCGGGCCTTTTGCAGGCGCAGTTCCATATAATATCGCTTGGGCGACCGGTTAAGATAACGCCGGAACAGGCGTTCCAACTGGCGCGTTGACATGGCCACATCCTTTGCCAAGATCGACGGGCTGATAGGTTCTTCGATGTTTTGCTCCATCGCTTGAATGACCCGGCTCAG
>CAYOSK010000149.1:0-6064 GCA_964406585.1 uncultured Octadecabacter sp.
AGTAGTTTGAGAACGTGCCATAGGTCAGCGTTTTCAATTGGTTCAACGTCATCATCGGTGTGCCGATGACAAGGTAAGTCCCCGCGACACCGACGGCTATCATTGCAAGCGCGATGGGCGCACGCAGAAAGACCAGAATAAGAAGAACAGGGAAGGACCAAAGCGCCAGTTCAAAGCCGCTCATAACGTGATTTCCTAGTATCCGGCGAGACGGCGCACCGCCCGCAATGTGCAAAAGTAAGAAACAACAACAAAACAAACCGCACCGACGAGACTGGCTGCATAGCCTTGCCAAACGGGAATTTGTGCAATCAAAGTTGTTTCACCAAAGGCGAGCTTGTCCTGCATCCCCAGATACAGTCGATACGCGCCGACGGTGGCAACGACCGCCATCGCGGCGTTGAAAATGATGTCCAGCGCTTGGTCCATTTTCTTTGGGATAGCCTGTTGGAAAAGGTCAACACGGGCATGCGCTTCACGCATTTGCGCCCAAGGCAGGAACGCAAAGATCGCTGCGGCCATCCCAATCTCTGTGATATCGTAAATGCCGCGAATGGGCCCTAGACCAATATCAAGAGGAAGGAGCGCGCGCCCGGCAATGGATACGCAGGTTAGTACGATAACCGCGAATAGGACAACGCCGCCGAGCATAGCGAGAATTCGGGCAAGGAACTCTGCAAGTGCGTTAAGTCGATTATACATTTGAGGTCCGTCGCGCTTTGTAGAATGTGACGAGGAGGATGTACCCCCTCGCCACAGATGATGGAAGCCTTAGCCGCCATGCTTTGTGATCAGGGCCTGAGCCTCTTCGATGAGCGCAGCACCGTCGATGCCTTTGCTGTCCATATCGCTGATCCAGCGTTCGACAACAGGCTTAGACGCTTCTTTCCAACGGGCAACCTCGGCCTCGTCAAGAACCGTGATCGCGTTGCCTGCTTTTTCCGCAATCTTGCGCGCGCCTGGGTCCATGTCCCACATGATCTGCGCGGCAAATGTAGATAGCTTGGCACCGGATTCAGCGTCCAAAATCGCCTTCAGATCGTCTGGAAGCGCGTCATACTTGGCCTTGTTCATAACCAACACAATCGCTGCTGTGTAAAGCGACTGGTCACCAGAAAATTCTGTGTGGTGGCCAACAAGCTCTGACAGGCGGATCGCGGGTGTAACTTCCCACGGGATAACTGTGCCCTTAACAACGCCCTTAGACAGCGCTTCGGGAATAGCAGGCAAAGGCATGCCAACAGGTTCAGCGCCGAGTTCCGACAACAGATCATTGATGATCCGTGTTGGGCCGCGAAGTGTCAGGCCTTCCATGTCTTCCAGATTGGAAACACCGTCCTTGGTGTGAATAACGCCGGGTCCGTGAACCCATGCGCCCAAGACCTTGACGTCTTTGTATTCGTTGGCTTGCATGTCGTTTGCAACCATTTCCCAATAGGCAGCTGACGTGGCAACCGGGCTCGTCGTCATGAACGGCAGTTCGAACACTTCGGTGCGCGGGAAACGCCCCGGTGTGTAGCCCACAACTGTCATCGTCAGGTCGACAACACCATCGCGCGCCTGGTCCATCAGCTCTGGTGGACGACCGCCAAGTGACATCGCGTCAAAGTGCTGGATTGCAATCCGGCCGCCGGACGCTTCTTCAACACCCTGAGCCCAAGGCTTCAGGATTTTCGAGGGCACTGTTGCTGGTGGTGGCAAAAATTGGTGCAAACGCAGCGTGACGTCCTGAGCCGTTGCTGTTGACCCAAACATCGCTGCAGCGAAGCCGACTGCCGCTGCAGCCTTGATAAAGTTGAATTTAGTCATGTCATCCTCCCGTGAGACACTTGAGTTTAATCGTCAGTTCCGCCGCCAATCTGGCTAAATTGCGCCATGGCTTTGGTCCCGCCTCCTTCATGTGCGAGTTAGAATTGCCAAGTCGTTGAGCCCTGAAATATCTTCAGATCTACTTTGTGATATCCACACAGCTCAGTTGATTTGAAACTTCGTCGTTCTCCTCCGCACATCATCGCCTTCCCCCGAGGGACATTGATGTTGCGTGCTGGATAGCGGAGCAATCAATATTGAACAATCGCATTAATCTAATAGACCCCATCAATGAATCTGATAAGAACTGGGCCGGCACATATGGCGCATTGATATCTGTACAAGCGCGATCGCCAAAGAAGACCATCACGCAGTCTTTGTTACGCCGCCCTTGACCGACCCAAAGATTAATTCTCGCAACCACATATGCATGGGTGAACTGTGGGTGCGGGTTGTCCAGACCAGATCAACCTCAAACGGCGCCTGAATTGGACAATCAACAATGTGCAAATGCCCCGGATATGTGGCGGCAATCCGGCTTGGCACCGTTGCAACCAGATCGGTTCCCCGGATCGTATGATCCAGACATGCAGCACTTGGAACAGCCACCACTTCGTTCAGCTCCAACCCCAATTTGGCCAACTCAATAAGGTAGAGCGAGCGCCAAGACCCACCGTAACTGATCGTAACATGAGGACAGCGAACATAATCCTCGATTGTCATCGATTCTTTGGCCAACGGGTTGGTCGGGTCCATGATGCAAACGTAGTTGTCTTGCAGAAGTTTTCGACAATAGAAATCCTGCTCGTCCGGGCGCAAAGGGCCAATCAAAAGATCAGCATCTGACCTTTTGAGTTTGATGTCACCGCTGTCGGTCGAGTTGAGTAGACTGAGCCGCACGCCCGGCGCCTGAGCCCGCAGCTTTGATATCACATGCGGTAAAACAACGGACCGCTCGTAGTAGTTGCATGCAATCGCGATGGTAGCGTCAGCTGTGGCCGGGTCGAATTCATCCGGCTGAGTGAGGACCTCAAACTGTTCCAAAATAGCAGCGGCTGAATCGACGATGATGTTGCAGCGTTCCGTCGGCACAATGGTGCCGCCCTGACGATAAAACAAAGGGTCTTCGAATATCTTTCGCAGCTTTTCGATCGTGTAACTTACAGCCGATTGATTCACGTCCAGAATGTTGGCCGTGTCTGTGAAAGAACGACGCTCATGCACCAGCGTCAACGTACGCAGCGCTGCGAAATCAATGTTCATATTAAGGGGGGTGGACACGACCAATCCTTTGCCTGTGCATCCATGGAAAAACGCACTATCAGTCTAATTGATTGCGCAGATCAACGCCATAGGATTGTCAGATATCTCTCACAGCCATAGAGGAGCCGGTATCGGACAAGACCGTCTCCGATATCGTTGGGAGGACGATAACTATGGCTCTGGCACCAAGTGACACCAGCATTAAAATTGATCAACTTATCAATGATCCCTACCCGATTTATCGGCGTCTTCGGGCAGATTCGCCTGTGCTCCGGGTTAAAGCGATCAACCGGACGCTTCTGACCAAAGCCGCTGACACACGCGCAGTCAAAGACAATCCGGCGCTTTTTAGTTCCAATGATCCGTCAACCCCAATGGAAAAGGCATTTGAGGCGCATACCTTGATGCGCAAAGACGGCGAAGAACATATGCGCGAACGCCGGGCGATGATGCCAACGTTTACGCCCAAGAACCTAAAGACGATTTGGGCGCCAGCCTATGAAAAGCACGCCGATGCCTATCTAAGCCGCTTGCCCACAGATGAAATCATCGACCTCTTTGCGACTTTGGCCGGACCGTTGTCTGCACGCATTTTGGCCGAGGTTTTGGGCCTGCCTGATGCGACCGACGAAGAGATGCAATATTGGTCGCAAGCCTTGATCGACGGTGCCGGCAATTTTGGCTGGTTCGACGAACCATTCGAACGTGTCGCGCAAGCCAATATCGAGATGAACAAATGCATTGCAGCCAATGCTGAACGACTAAAGGCAAATCCCGACCAATCGGCACTGTCGGTAATGGTCAACGCAGAAAACCCTATCCCGTGGAGCCAGATCGTCGCCAACATCAAGATTGCCATCGGCGGTGGCGTAAACGAGCCACGCGATGCCATGCTAACGATCCTGTTCGGGCTGTTGAACAACCGCGATCAGCAAGAGGAATTGACCCGCACCGGCGAATGGGGAAAAGCGTTCGAAGAGGGCGTGCGCTGGGTGGCACCGATTCAGGCAAGTTCACGTTTGGCGATCGAAGACACCGAGATTCGCGGGTTTGACATACCCAAGGGCGATGTCGTGATGACGATCCAAGCCTCGGCCAATCACGACGAAGACCTGTTCGAAAAACCGGATCTGTTTAACGCGTTTCGTCCCAAAAACCTGCATCAAAGTTTTGGCAGCGGGCCGCACCACTGCATGGGCACGCATCTGGCGCGCTTGATGGTGGGGAAGATCATGTTGCCCATGATATTCGAACGCTTCCCCAACATGACATTGCGCGATGCGTCGGATGTTTCGTTCCAAGGGTTTGGGTTCCGCGGGCCCATCAACCTTCCCGTTCGCTTGACCTAATCAAACAAAGCTACAACGTCCAAGAGGCCCCCATGATTAATGTAACGTTTAAACTCGCCGATGGCGACGAAGTCACTGTACCAGCCACAGAGGGCGACAGTGTGATGGACATCGCAAGGGCGAATGACATCGACGCAATCGCAGCAGAATGCGGCGGCGAAATGATGTGTGCCACCTGTCACGCTTATGTTGATGATGCGTGGGCCGATAAAGTCGGACCCGCGCCAGAAGACGAACGTGAAATGCTGGACTTCGCCTCTTGCGAGGTCAAAAGCACAAGCCGATTGTCGTGCCAAATCAAGATTACCGCCGAAATGGACGGGTTGGTCCTGCACCTGCCGGAGAGCCAAGTATGACGGATGAACGTGTCGTCATTATCGGTGCCGGCCAAGGTGGATATCAGGCAGCGGCCAGCCTACGTGACAAGAAATTCCAAGGCAGCATTACGCTTATCGGCGATGAACCCGGCCTTCCGTATCAGCGCCCGCCTTTGTCAAAGGCTTTCCTAAAGACCGGAAACGAAGAAAAACTGAATCTCAGGCCAGCTACGTTTTACGCGAAAAATGACATCGACCACCGCACTGATACCCGCGTAATCAGCATTGACCGCGACAGCAAATTCGTTTCGACGCAGGCTGGCGATGATATTCGGTATGACCACCTGATCCTTGCGACCGGAAGCCGAAATAGAATTCCGCCGGTGAAGGGCCTGGCTCTAGATGGGGTGTTTGAAATTCGAACGCTTTCCGACGCGCGCGCTTTGCGGACACAGATGCCAAGCATCGGCCACGCGATCGTCATTGGCGGCGGCTTCATCGGTCTGGAATTTGCGGCAGTTGCACGACAAGCGGGCATCGCGGTGACGGTTATCGAGGGCGCGCAACGGCTGATGTCGCGGGCGGTATCGGAAACCACATCCGATGCGTTTCTTCAGGCGCACCAAGCGTGGGGCGCCGATATCATCCTGAACGTCTTGGCGGACGAAGTCATTGACGACGGAACGGGTAAGGTTTCGGGCGTCAGGCTGTCCGATGGCCGGACAATTGAGGGCGACACAATCATCTTGGCCGCGGGCATAGTGCCAAACAGCGAAATTGCCAAAACGGCAGGGCTTTCGACAAACAACGGAATCGTAGTGGACGAATTCCTGGTCTCGCCAGACGATTCGTCGATATCCGCCCTTGGTGATTGCTGTGTTTTTCCCGACCCGGCACTTGGACGCCCAACGCGGCTGGAGTCCATTCAAGCCGCCTCCGATCACGCAAGAACGATCGCGGCACGTCTGACCGGCGCACCCGCTGCGTATTCCGCCTTGCCTTGGTTCTGGAGTGATCAGGGCAATCTCAAGCTGCAGATTGCTGGCTTGTCGGCCGGTGCAGACGCATGGGAAGTCATCACAAACGAGCAAGAGCGCCTCGTGGTGCTTTGTTTCCGCAATGATGCGTTATGTGCGGTCGAAACGATAAACGCCGCCGCTGAACATATGGCTGGTCGAAAGCTATTGGCGTCCAAACAAAGGATCGACCGAAACACTTTGGCCCAAGACGGCTATGATCTACGGTTGGCGTCTAAGCGTCTTTAACGGCAGGTCGCGAGCTGTAGCATTTCGAGAAAACGTTGAATCGCAAATACCTTGCCGCGCT
>CAYOSK010000150.1:0-6035 GCA_964406585.1 uncultured Octadecabacter sp.
GTCCTGCAAAGGCAGACCCTGGCGGGCCACCATACCGCCGCCGTCACCCGTACAGGTGTGGGCAGATGTGGCGCTGAAATACGCGCGACCATACCCGCCTGTGGCTAGCACGACCATCTTCGCGTTGAAGACATGCATCGTACCATCGTCGAGCTTCCAACAGACAACGCCGGTGCAGACGCCATCGTCGGACATGATCAGGTCAATCGCGAAATACTCAATGTAAAACTCAGCCTGCTGTTTCAGCGACTGCCCATAGAGCGTGTGCAGAATCGCGTGGCCGGTACGGTCAGCGGCGGCACAGGTGCGCTGCACGGCGGGGCCTTCACCAAATTCTGTCGTGTGTCCACCAAAAGGACGCTGATAAATCTTACCTTCTTCGGTACGCGAAAACGGAACGCCGTAGTGCTCAAGCTCATACACCGCTTTGGGGGCTTCCCGCGCCAGGTATTCCATGGCGTCCGTGTCGCCCAGCCAATCAGACCCTTTGACAGTGTCATACATATGCCACTGCCAGTGATCCGGCCCCATGTTGGACAAGGACGCCGCAATACCGCCCTGTGCCGCTACGGTGTGCGACCGTGTTGGAAATACTTTGGAAATGCAGGCCGTGCGCAGGCCTTGTTCGGCCATGCCGAGTGTTGCGCGCAAACCCGCGCCGCCCGCACCCACTACCACAACATCATATTCATGCGTTTCGTATTCGTATTCAGCCATGTTCAGAAACCTATCGCAGGATTAAAGGGCAAGTCGGGCAAGGGCGAACAAGCCGACCCCGATCAGGAGATATTGCAGCGCGTTCAACCCGATCAGCGTCAGCTTTCCGGCGGTGCCGTGCACGTAGTCTTCCACAGCCTCAACAGCTTCGGCTGTGAAATGCGACACGCACACAATCAGGGACAGGGCGACAATGATCGCGGGAAGGGGGCGGCTGTAGTACGCAAGCACCTCTTCATAGGTGCCGCCAAGGCCGATCCCAAAGGTGATCACAAACAGCGGAACCATCACTTGCAACGCAATTGAGCTGCGGATCATTTTCCAGAAACCCTCGGTCCCTGTTTTGGCAGACCCAAGACCCGCCGCACGTTTTCTATCTGTCAAAAATGCCATGTGCAGATCCCCTACAAAATGATGCCAAAGAACACGGCCAGAAGGACCGACACCAAAACCATGCCTTGGGCAAAGAGCTCTGATTGATCCACGTCGAGCATGTATCCGAAATCCCAGATGACGTGCCGCAAGCGTCCCAGCATGTGATAGAATATTGCGATCATCGCAAAGAACATAATCACGTCACCCAAGAAGCTGCGTAGCAATCCGTCAATGAACCCGAAAGCCGCCTCAGACGTTGCAGCAGCGATCAGCCACCACACAATAAGGATCGACCCTGCCAAAAGGGCAAGACCCGTAATCCGCACGAAGATCGACGACATCGACGTCCACTGCGGACGATAATACGGACCAATCATGAATGGAGAGAGGGGGCGCTTGCCCCGATTTACGTCGGCCATTTCAGTTCCCTTCGATTGGCTGCCCAATACAAGTTTGCACTTGAATGTCTTGCGAACCTTTTAACGCTTTATTTCGGCTTGTCACGGCGGAGCAGCGCTAACAGGTGCGGATTCTTGACGCGGTAAGGTCATTTCTTTTCATTTGTGATCACAGCCTTGCGACCAGTGATCACAAAATGAGAATCAATCGTCACACCGAACTGATCTATCGCAGGCCCCTTATGACCTCAGCAAAAAAATCGAATTCAATTTCGCAGGGTGGTGCGTGTGATCAATTGGTCGCGCATCACTTCAAACCTGTTATGCGCGGTGGCCGCACTACCGAACGCTATTCAGCCATCAAAGCCCAGTAATCCAAATCCAGCAGCACATCAGGCAGATATTTGCCGTCTTCACCGCGCAAATCACCCGCGATGCCGCCCTTCGTGGCGACCAGCCGTAGCCGGATCGCCCCAACACCCGGCGCGGACGTTTTGGCAATATCCAATACTTCGGACCAGGCGCGCACCGTATCGCCCGCAAAGGCCGGATTGGCATGTGCGCCGCCGTTGATCGCCAACATCATCTCTGCGCCTTCTAAACCATTGAATGACAATGCACGCGCCATAGAAATGATGTGCCCGCCATAGATCAGTCTTTGTGCTTGCGGGCGGGCCGTAATGTCAAAATGCACCTTCGCGGTGTTTTGCCACAGGCGCGTGGCCATCATATGTTCTGCCTCGCTCAGCGTGACGCCGTCCACATGATCGATCACTTCGCCGATCTTGTAGTCGCGCAGCCGATGGGGCGCGCGCGCGCCGCTGGATCCATAGTCACTGAAATCAAGCCCTGCCGGAACGGCCAGTTCGTTTGCTGGAACGTGGTCAGGCAATTGCGGCACCACCGCGTCGGGCGCGGGTGCATCTGCGTCGCGTTTTCGCACCATCACCCAGCGTACAAACGACAAGACATCGTCACCAGCGGCATTTACGCCAACTGTGCGTACCCAAACGATGCCGGTTTTCCCGTTGGAATTCTGTTTTAGCCCTATCACCTGCGTTACCGCCCCAAGGCTGTCGCCGGGAAAGACAGGTTTCAACCAGCGGATATCGGCGTAGCCAAGGTTCGCCACCGCATTCAGCGAAATGTCAGGCACTGTCGCGCCGAACACCTTATGAAAAACGATCAAATCATCCAGAGGCGCGCGCATCAGTCCCACGAACTGCGCCATAGGATCAGACACCGACAGACCAAACCGCGTTGGATACAGCGCTTGGTAAAGCGCACGTTCCCCCTCGCCTACGTTGCGAAGTGGGCCGTGGTGGAATGTTTGGCCAATCCTGTAGTCTTCGAAGAAATAGCCTGCGTTTGTCTTGGTCATTGTTGTCCCAGTTTCATATCAGGGGAATACTCCGTCTCAACGTCTTTGGTAACCGCCTGTCCCGCGCGCATCACCCCATTTGCATGGTCATAGGAATACTGCGGATCACCATAAAGAACCCAACCTTTGGACAAGGCCAAAGACACCTTATGACAAAATTCAGATGTGTCGTCTTCGGTCAGAAATCGATATATTTTCAACGCTCTACCCCCAGGGCTGTACGCCAAGGGCGTAGTGAATGGCCATCACGACAATCACCACAACACATGTGGCAACCACTGCAATGCCCTCAGATTTTATGGGCGGCGCATGGTAGGTCTCCCTTGGCCCCTGCGCGCGGTTGATCAGCGCCATCTGAACAATCGCCCAAAGCGCAAGCCCACCAAACAAGATGAACGATGGCACATCGCCATTCACCAACACATGCGCCACAGCCCAAATGGTGAAACCCGTCAATTGTGGGTGGCGCACCCAACGCGTCACGCGCGTCCCCTTGCCGGATGCGGCATAAAGATAGAACGCAAGGATCATAAGCAGATTATTTATGCCAACAAGCGCACCAGATCGGCCCCAAAAAACCGTGCCCTCAGCGCTTCGGTACCCGACCACCATCAAAACCACAGACGCCACGGTCGCCACCGCAACGATCCCCTTACCTTTGTCACCAAAAGCGGCGCGATGGTCCGGTGCGATCCGTTTCCACAAATGCGCCGCGACCCAAAGGGCGACACCCAAAATAAGAATAATCATGTCCTTTCAAGCTCCGCAATGGCTGCTGCTTTGGCCAGCGTCGCGCGCGCGGTCACGATATGCAAGTTTTCGACGATCTTTCCATCCACAACGGCAACCCCCTGCCCCGCTGCCTCAGCTTCGTCAAAAGCGGCAATCTGACGTTCGGCCAGCTCGATCTCGGCTTGCGACGGAGCGAAGGCCGCATTGGCAATGTCAATCTGCGCGGGGTGGATCAGCGATTTGCCATCAAAGCCCATATCGCGGCCTTGTTGGCATTCTGCTGTCAGACCTTCGTCATCTTTGAACGCATTATAAACGCCATCAATGGCGACAATTCCCGCCGCCCGCGCCGCCAAAAGACAAAGCTGCAAGGAGGTCATCAAGGGCGCGCGATCGGCCACAAACCGAGTGTTAAGGTCTTTGGCCAAATCATTGGTGCCCAAGACGAACCCATCAAGTTGTTCATGTTGCGCGATCTCAAGCGCGTTCAGCATCCCAAGCGGGGTTTCCATCATCGCCCAGATCCGTTTGTTGCTCAGTGCGCCAAGCGCGTCCAGATCCGCAGCGCTGTTCACTTTGGGCAACAATATCGCATCGCAGTCCATCGCGTTCGCGGCAATTGCGTCGTCTTTGCCCCACTCGGTATCCAACCCGTTGATCCGCACAACCCGCAACCGTTTCCCGTAACCGCCTTGGGCCAGTTCGGCGGCCAGCGTTTCGCGTGCGGCAATCTTTTCATCCGGCGATACCGCATCTTCGAGGTCAAACAGAATAACGTCCACTGCCAACCCTCGTGCTTTATCCAGCGCACGTGCTTTCGACCCAGGGATATAAAGGGCAGAACGATAGGGATGTGTCATGGGGCAGTCCTTTGGTCTTGGCGAAACAAAATTGCGCCGAAATGGCCAGATTTTAACCGATCTTGCAAGCCAAAAAATGCCGCAGCGCAGCACATGAACACTAATCTGAACGACGCAACACAATCGCGCGCTCCCGTTAACCAATTCTCAAATGCTTACAGCCACAGTGAACATCAGATTTTCATCACTGCCCGTCTGGCCTTTGTGCTGGCCGACCTCAGGAGAGACTGATGACGAAATTACTGACACTAACTTGCACCGCGATCCTTCTGGCATCTTCGGCGGCATCGCAAACCCGCAATTGCGGCCCCCACGCGGTTGTCGTGGAACGATTGGCGTCGGGCTATGGCGAGAGCCGCCAATCCATCGGGGTCAGCACGGACGGCACAGTTGTCGAGGTATTTGCCTCAATCGAAACCGGGTCTTGGACCATCACCGTAACGCAAGCGGGCGGCGCAACCTGTTTGGTTGCAAGCGGCCAATCGTTTCAAGTCATGGCTGAGGGTTTGCCAAATACAGACAATGGCGCCTAAGCGGCGAAACCATCCCAAATCAATCGAAGAGACACTAAGAACAGCATCCCGATGACAGTGTTGTAAAACACCCGTTCTGGCAAAACACGGATCAAGTGATAGGCAACGAAAACGGCGGCCAGCGCTGGAACGAACAAAATCAATGTGATGCGCAGGTTGTCCATCTGCAATTGCCCTAGAAAGTAATAAGGGACAATTTTGAGGACATTCATAATGGCAAAGGCCGCTGTGGATGTGCCCGCAAACACCATCTTAGGAAGCCTGAGCGGCACCACCCAAACCTGCCAGGGCGGCGCCCCGGCATGGCTGACGAAACTGGTGAACCCTGCAATCGTTGTCCAGACCAGCCCCGGCCCGGTGCGCGCTGGACGCGGAGGCCCTTCGGGATTGCGCCGAACCACAAAATTCAAAGAAAAAACCAACCCGATGGTGCCAATCAAGACGCGGACAAAATCATCTGACACCAAATGCGCAGTGACCCAGCCCAACCCCGTTCCTGCCAAAATGCCCCAAACGGCGATTTTTAGGATCGCTGCGTTGAAATGCTGGCGGTAGGCCCAAAGACCAAACACATCAGAAAATACGAAAACAGGCAAAAGAAGGCCCGCCGCGGTCACGGGTGAAATTGCCAAGGATAATATAGGGACGGCCAAGGCCCCGAACGCGGGCGCCCCACCTTTGGACAAGCCCACGCAAAACGCCGCTATAACGGCAAGCGTCCAAAAGGCTGTTCCATCCACCGCGCGTCCTTTCTGTTTGGCGCATTCATCTAAGACAGGTCAGGGAATCACCGCCAGTCAACCCAATTTTCTCTGTCCGAGGTTCGGCGCAGGTTCATGGTAGCGCAACCATTTCCGTGCAAACAATGCCCCTTATCAATCTGTTGGGGATGCCGCGGTGCAGCGCACTTGCGCCACGCCCTCCAAAGGACTAGTCAAACGACGATCAAACCAGACAGACCAAAGGATCCATTGAAAATGGCCAGACCCAAGATCGCCCTGATCGGCGCCGGAAACATCGGCGGCACCCTCGCCCACCT
>CAYOSK010000151.1:0-6021 GCA_964406585.1 uncultured Octadecabacter sp.
ACCCGCGACCTCCGGCGTGACAGGCCGGCACTCTAACCAGCTGAGCTACAACCGCCCACTGCCCGCTGATTTGCACCAGCGTGAGGTGCTTCTAGGGACGCCCGCGAGGCCCGTCAAGGCACAAGGCACCGACTTGTGCAGCTTTTCGTGCGGCTGGGCTCACAACATCAGGTATGAACGCCATCTCTGACCGCAACGCAGGTCGGTTTTTTCGAAAAACCCTTTGATTTCACGACAGATTCGCCGCCATGGTCCGACGAACTGCCAAGAAAACCCTGGGGAGGGTCACATGACACAATTATCGCGCCGCCACGCGCTTGCGGCGGGCTTAGGCTTTGGCGCTGTCACGCTGTCAGGAACCGACGCAAGCGCGCAGCCGTTAATCCGCCTCCCCGATGACATCGTGCAAAGCGATGCAGCAACCATAACAGCCGTACGAACGCCATCTCCTGTTGTTGCAATGACGTTTGATGATGGGCCCCATCCAACCCACACGCCCCGTCTGCTGGACATGCTGCGCGAACGGGGGTTGAAGGCGACGTTCTATTTGATCGGCAACCGTGTGGTGCAATACCCCCAGATCGCGCGCCGCATTGCGGATGAAGGCCATGAGATTGGCAATCACAGCTGGTCCCACCCTTTTCTGGACCGTCTCGGGACTGCGGCGGTCACCCGCGAAATTGACCAAACAACAAATGCGATTTTTCAGGTCACAGGCCGCCCACCTGTGACGTTCCGCCCGCCCTATGGTGCCTTTACACGTCGTCAGCGCACCGCGTTGCATGATGCGCGATCCATGCCGACAATTCTGTGGTCTGTTGATCCACAAGATTGGCGCCGACCCGGGGCAACCACTGTCGCGCGTCGTATCGTTAACAATGCACAACAAGGTGGAATCATCCTTAGCCATGATATCCACCGCGGCACAATTGACGCGATGCCCCAAACCTTTGACGGCCTAACAGCGCGCGGGCTACGTTTTGTGACGGTGAGCCAGATCCTTGGGTGGCCTCTTTGGCAATCGCGCAACTTTCGGATGGTGTCTGCGTCAAGCTAGGGCCTTAGCTGCCCAACGATGCGCCCCGCCCTGCCAAACGTCCGAACACGGCCCCTGACGTAAGCCCAGATCCGCCCGGATACCCTTCGTAGAACACACCACCAACCATTTCGCCTGCCGCGAAAAGCCCCGCGATGGGTTGATCGTCTGTGTCCAGCACCGCGCCGATGTCCGACACCTTAAGGCCGCCGTATGTAAACGTGATCCCGCCCGTCACCGGATAGGCCTTAAACGGGGGGGTGTCGAACTTTTGCGCCCAATTGGATTTTTGCAATTCAAGCGACGGCGTGTTCTTTCCATCCAACGTCGTCGGGTCAAATTCAACGGTGTCATTCACCGCGTCGTTGAACGCCATCAAAGTTGCGCGCGCGCCGTCCTTGTCAACGCCATCAAGTTTTTCGATCAAGTCGTCCAGCGTGTCTGCCATGACATAATGGGCGTCATGGAACCGATATTCTGCGTAAAGCAGATCATCCACCTTCGCGTCAAAAATTTGCCATGCGAAATGGCCGGGCTGTTCCAAAACTGCTTTGCCAAACTGTGCATAGGTATAGTTGCGAAAGTTGATACCTTCGTCGACAAATCGTTCCCCATTTGCGTTCAACATCACCCCAAGGAAATAGCAGATTTTGCGGTAATTCTTACGCTCGCCTGCAGGAAGGTCGAGGTTGGCAAAATCCTTCATGTGCAAATCCATCGGCGTGGCGTGGCAACTGTCAATCAGCCCGTAACGCTGTGCGCCAAGATCATCTGCCATGATCAAACCATCCCCTGTGTTGTGCGGGGTGCCACGGACCTTGGCCTTATCCCAATGACCTTTCATAAGCGTCTTTCGCAGCTCAGCACTGGCTTCGAATCCACCACAGGCAAGGATAACCGCGTCAGCCGCAAAGGTTTCACCACTATCCGTTACCACGCCCGTTACAATACCATCTGTCTCGATCAACTCCGTCACGGCACAATTGTAACGGATTTCGCCGCCCATTTGCTCAAACGCTGCAAGCTCCATATCGAACAGCCCGACACCTTCGTTCTCAGCGGCAAGCGTTAGGCCGCCCCAAAATACATGTCGCCCGTCCTTTTCGAAACTTTGCCGGCTATAGATAGGCTCGAACTTGACACCATGACCGCCCAGCCATTGCATCGCCGACAAGGATTCCGTGATCAGACGTTCCTGTTCAGGGGACAAAGGACGCCCACCATTGAAGCCTAGCAAATCTTCGGAAAACTTCACCGTGGTGTAGCCGCCAAAGTCAGTGACCTTCAGGCGCGGATCATCAAGATCTTTGAGTAACGGCAGCAAATCAGTCACGCCATCATAGGCAAATCGCATCGCCCCCGCCGTGTACTTTGTATTGCCACCGGCCAGTGCTTCGTCGGCCTTTTCAAGCATCACGACTCGGGCTCCATTTTCGAGCGCGGAAATCCCTGCGCACATGGCGGCGTTGCCTGATCCGACGACAATCACTTGTTTTGACATTGACGATTCCTCCGTTCTTCGTATTTTGTATCCAAACGGATACAATTTGGAAAGATCATAAAATGCCCCCGACTGATCCCCAAGACATGTCCCAAGGCGCGGCTGCGTTTTACAAACTAATGGCCGCCATCGAAGCGGGTATCTATCGGCCCGGCGATCGGGTCCGGGAAACCGAAGTGGCAGATCGATTGTCATTGTCACGCACCCCCGTGCGCGAAGCGCTGCGCCGACTTGAGGCTGAAAACATCGTTGAACACCGCCCTCGCATCGGCGCGGTTATCCGCACCCTTGGCCAGACCGAGGTGGTGGAACTTTATGAAATGAGACTTGTGCTTGAACGTACCGCCGCCGAAATGGCCGCAAAACACGCGGTCGCGGCGGAGGTTGACGGCCTCGCTGATCTGAATGGGCAAATCAGCAAAGTGGTCGATGCACCGTCACGCGCAGCTGCATTGAACCAGAAATTTCATCAGGCGATCTATTTGGCCGCGCGAAACCGGTTTTTGTTGGACAGCGCGCGGGCAATGAACAATGCGTTGTTGTTGCTGGGCCCGACGACATTGGCTGATGAAGACCGCATTCGAACCGTCGCGCACCAACATCAACAGATCATCGATGCCATTGATGCCGGTGATGTGGATCAGGCGGGTGCAACCGCCGAAGCACATTTACAAACATCCCTACGCTATCGGCTCCGGGTGATGCGCGCGTGAAACATATTGCGATCACGCACACCATCGCGGGCCTTGGTGTTTGGGCCTTCCATGCCGGGTCCCTGCCCCTCCCTTGGCTGTTGGGGCCAATCACGGCCTGCCTGATCGCCGCCCTTTTTGGTGTGCCATTGCGCAGCATTCCGTTGTTGAATAATGCAATGCGCTCCATCCTTGGGGTGGCCGTTGGTGCGACATTTACAACTGCCTTGGTGTTCAGCATGGCGCAAATGTGGTCCACGCTGATCCTTGTGCCGGCTATGGTCTTTATGATTGGGCTTGTCGGGGTCCCTTATTTCCAAAAAGTGTGGGGGTTCGATTTCGCGACGAGCTATTACGGCGCCATGCCGGGCGGATTACAGGACATGCTTTTGTTCGGCGAAGAGGCAGGTGGCGATATACGCGCGCTGTCCCTGATCCATGCGACCCGCGTGATGGTGATCGTCGTGGCATTGCCATTCATCCTGAAAGGGTACTGGGGTGTCGACCTGTCCAACCCACCCGGAGCCCCAGCGGCCACTTTACCCGTGTCGCAGCTGGCTTTGATGGTGCTTGCAGGGCTTGCAGGCTGGCAAATCGCTAAGGCGGTGGGGTTGTTCGGGGCCTCTATTTTGGGGCCAATGATCTTGGCGGGGCTGTTAGCGTTGTTTGGCCTGCTGGAACATCGCCCCCCAGCAGAGGCAATTTGGGCAGCACAGTTCTTTATCGGCATGACGGTTGGAACGAAATACGCAGGGGTCACGGGCGCCGAGGTCCGCCGCGATGTCGCTGCTGCACTTGGCTACTGCGTTATCCTGTTGGTGCTGTCGGCGGTGTTTGTGGCGTTCATCCATGTTATGCACCTCGCTCCGGCAATGGAGACGCTGCTGGCCTTTGCACCGGGCGGACAGGCAGAAATGACGGTTCTTGCCCTGATCGCCGGGGCAGATTTGGCCTTTGTGATTGCACATCACGTTTTGCGTATTGTTGTTGTGATCCTTGGCGCGCCGATTGCCGCGCGCCTGTTCATGCCCAAACTTGCGGATTGATCATATGGATCGGGTTACCAGCGGCATAGGCATTGATCTGATCAAAAATGTCGCTGAACTGAAGATCAAATTCATCTTCGGTCACGTACCCGATATGAGGCGTGGGAAGAACGTTTGGGTGGGTCAACAACGGATGGGTTAGATCGCGCAGCGGTTCATCGTCAAAGACGTCAACCGCCGCATGGATACGCCCTTTTGCAATCTCGGCCTCTAAAACGCCCGTCCCGATCAAACCTGACCGCGATGTATTCACCAACAAACTGCGCGGCTGCATTGCTGCAAGGTCGTCTTGGGTGATGACCGCGCGGGTATCTGGTTTCAGTCGCACATGTAGGCTCACGATATCGGATGTTGCAAAGAATGCCTGACGACTTGCCGCGACGGTTTTTCCATCCGCCAAGGCCCGCGCGCGCCCGGCCTTTGAGGCCCACCATTGAACCTTCATCCCTATCGCTTCGGCATAATCAGCAACCGCGTTTGCGATCCGCCCATATCCATAAAGACCAAGCGTGCGCCCCCGCAACGTGCGGCCAACGCCCATCTGCCATTCGCCGGAACGGATCGATGCGACCTGCTGCGGGATTTGACGATAGCTGGACAAGATCAACGCCAATGTCATTTCTGCTGCTGCGTAAGACGGCGTGTCGCTGTGCATGTTCGAACTTAGTAAAACATGATTTGCAGTGCAGGCTTGAACATCAACATGGGGATAGACACTGCGCTGAGAGATCAATTTAAGATTCGGCAAACGCTCCAGGAGATCGGCACCTATGCGCGTACGTTCCCGAAACAAGACCAACGCCTCGGCGTTATTTATTCGGGTCGCAAGCGTGACTGGGTCCGGTTCATGATCTGTCCAAACGGTCACGTCATGGGCGTCCAGCTTTGCAAAGCACGGCAAACCGCGCAATGTATCAAACCAATCGTCTAAAATATGGACCTTCATCACCGCAAAACCGATTTGGGGATCATAACGTCACCGCGGGCCAACAAACGCGCGGTGCGGACCAACCCAGCAGAGCGCAGATTGATCCCCTCCGCAGTCAGATCATAGTCTACCAAGACATCAATCTGCCCGCTTGCATGTTCCAACGTGATCGTTGCTGGCCGATCGTTGGACCTTGCGGCCATCCCATCGGCAACCGTCCCCGGTGTGAGGACACAAGACGCCAAACATTGCGCACCGGTGACGGCCATGGTCGGGTGGGCCTTCCACGGCATAAAATACCGCGTCGCGATGGTGCCGCCCTTTTTCGCAGGGGCCAATAGGCCAAACTTCGGTGTCACGGACGCCGCAACATCTTTGATCCCCATTGCCTCCCCCGCTTGGATCCGCACAGCCTCCATTTTCGCAAAGAAATCTGCGTTCTCGTTCAAATCTTCGACGCTTTCATAGCCAGTCAGGCCAAAGGCTGTTGCGCGGGCGATGACCATCGGCATCGCGACATCCATGCAGGTGACATCGATCCCGTCAAAGGTATCAACCAAACGTCCAGTGGGTAAAAACGCCCCCGTCGCGCCCCCGACGGTATCCATGAATTGCAATCCAACGGGTGCCGCGGTTCCCGGCACGCCATCAATAGCCGCAATTCCTTCGTAAACAACGCCCTGCTCGGTTGTTTGTACCTTGGCAACGACCCGCGCGCCTGTGTTGACCGCGCGGATGTTGACGGTGGTTTCGGGGGGCGTGGCGGCGATCAGTCCCATCTCGATCGCCGCCGGCCCCACCCCGGACAGGATGTTTCC
>CAYOSK010000152.1:0-6020 GCA_964406585.1 uncultured Octadecabacter sp.
TGCCCCTCTTGGCGCAGGTAATATTCGCCATCACGATCCGCAACCGACGGCAAACGGCGATCCATTGCGGCGATTTCAGCAATGGTTTCTGTGACGAAATACTGATGTTCTGTCGGCAACAGCGGCAATTCTATCCCCGCCAGCTTGCCCACCTCGCGGCCCCAAAGCCCTGCGGCATTGATCACCCATTCGGTCGCGATGTTCCCTTTGGGCGTTTCAACGATCCATGTGCCGTCGGGCTGCTGCACGGTTGCGGTCACCGGACAGAACCGAATAATCTCAGCCCCTCTTTGGCGCGCGCCAACAGCATAGGCATTTGTCACACCCGATGGGTCAACATTTCCACCATCTGGTTCAAACATAATGCAGCGAATGCCATCATAATTGACCATCGGGTGCAGCGCTTCGGCCTCTGCACGGTCGACCTCATGGAAATTCATCCCGTAAAACTTGGCCTTAGCCGCCTGAAGGCGCAGCTGGTGTTCACGCTCTTCCGTCTGGGCCAGATACAGCGACCCCGGTTGAAACACACCGCAGGACTGGCCTGTCTCGGCCTCAAGTTCGTTATACAAGTTCATGGTGTAGTGCTGAATTCGGCTGATGTTGGTACTGTCATGGAGCCCATGAATATTGGCCGCCGCGTGCCATGTTGACCCGCTGGTCAGCTCGTCTCTTTCCAATAGAACCACGTCCGTCCAGCCCATTTTCGCCAAATGATACAGGATCGAACAACCGATCACGCCGCCTCCGATGACGACAGCTTGGGCATGGGTTCGCATGGGATTCTCCTTTGTTGGCCCTACCCTGAAACCCCACTCTTTCTACCATTTGCCACAAGACGACACATGATGTCGCAAAATGCCTCCCGACACGGAGCAATCGAAAATACCGTCGTGCCAACAAAGGAGCCCACCATGAAAACCACGACCCGTGTTGTTGTTATCGGAGGCGGCGTTGTTGGCGCGTCTGTCTTGTATCACCTCACTAAACTGGGGTGGTCCGACGTGATGTTGCTAGAACGTGCGGAACTCACCAGCGGATCGACGTGGCACGCGGCGGGCGGGTTTCATACGCTGAACGGCGATACCAATATGGCGGCCCTACAAGGGTATACGATCAAGCTTTATAAAGAACTCGAACAGATAACGGGGCTGTCTTGCGGGCTGCACCACGTGGGCGGCGTGACCTTGGCGGACAACAAAGACCGCTTTGATATGCTTGTCGCGGAACGGGCCAAACATCGCTACATGGGGCTTGAAACCGAAGTCATCGGGCCGGATGAAATCGCAAAGATCGCCCCGATCGCAAATACCGATGGCATTATCGGCGCACTTTATGATCCGTTAGACGGTCATCTTGACCCGTCTGGAACCACCCATGCCTATGCCAAGGCTGCGCGAATGGGGGGCGCTACGATTGAAACGCACTGCATGGTCACGGCCACGTCGCAACGGGCGGATGGCACGTGGGATGTCGTGACAGACAAAGGCAGCATTCACACGGAACATGTGGTGAATGCTGGCGGCTTATGGGCGCGTGAAGTTGCCGCGATGGCCGGTATTTACGCCCCGCTCCACCCAATGGAACACCAATACATCGTCACCGATGATGTCCCCGAAATTGCAGAACGCGACAGCGAACATCCCCATGTTATGGACCCCGCTGGCGAAAGCTATCTGCGCCAAGAAGGCAAAGGGCTATGTATCGGGTTTTATGAACAAAAGGCGCGGCCGTGGGCGGTCGATGGCACGCCGTGGTCGTTCGGGGCTGAACTTTTGCCCGATGATCTTGATAAAATCGAAGACAGTATTGAATTTGCCTATAAACGCTTTCCCGCCCTTGCGCGCGCGGGCGTAAAATCTGTCGTGCATGGCCCGTTTACCTTTGCACCGGATGGCAACCCTCTGGTTGGCCCGATCCCCGGAGTGCGCGGCTATTGGTCCGCCTGCGGGGTTATGGCGGGGTTTAGTCAGGGCGGCGGTGTTGGCCTGATGCTGGCGCAATGGATGGTTGAAGGCGAATGCGAACGCGATGTAACGGCGATGGATGTTGCGCGGTTCGGGGATTGGATCACACCCGGCTACACGCGCCCTAAGGTCGTTGAAAATTATCAGAAACGGTTTTCAATCGCTTATCCAAACGAAGAACTCCCCGCCGCACGACCCCATCGCACCACGCCAATGTATGACATCTTTTCAAAGCTTGGCGCGGTGTGGGGCCATCAATACGGGTTGGAGGTTCCGAACTATTTCGCCCAAAACAATGAACCAACCTATGAGGACCCCTCGTTTCGGCGCAGCAATGCATTTGGTGCGATCGCACGAGAGGTAAAATCCTTGCGTGACAACGTTGCCATCACCGAGGTGCATAACTTTGGAAAGTATCGCGTTTTTGGCCCCAATGCGCGCCTTTGGCTGGATCGGATCATGGCCGGTCGCATTCCCACGACCGGGCGAATATCGCTCACGCCCATGTTGTCGCCGAAGGGCAAATTATTAGGGGATTTCACAGTCGCAGCCCATGATGATGAAACCTTTACACTTACCGCATCTTACGGGGCACAGGCCCAACACATGCGATGGTTCCTTCAACATGAAGAGGTCGGCGTAAGTATCCAAAATATAAGTGATAAAATGAACGGATTTTCCATAGCCGGGCCAAATGCACGTGCATTGTTAAAGCAGGTGACGCGCGACAATGCGGATCTGGCGTTTCTGGACACACGTGCCATGACGATTGGCCAAACGGCCTGCACCGTGAACCGTGTCAGTTATACTGGTGATTTGGGGTATGAAATCTACTGCGATCCAATGGATCAACGCACCCTGTGGACAACTCTGTGGAACGCCGGTCAGCCAATGGGCCTGACCTTGTTTGGTATGCGCGCGATCATGTCGCTTAGGTTGGATCGGTTTTTCGGGTCATGGATGCGGGAATTTTCGCCCGACTACACAGCGGCGGAAACCGGCATGGATCGGTTCATAAAATGGGACAAAGATTTTATCGGCAAGGCCGCGGCGCAGGCCGACACCCCTGCTCGCCAGCTTGTGACGTTCGAAGTTGATGCCCATGATGCGGACGTCACCGCCTATGAGCCGATTTTCATTGATGGGCAGGTTCTTGGGTTTTGCACATCGGGCGGGTTTTCCCACCACACCCAAAAATCCATCGCGTTTGGGCTGATCCCGAAGGAACACGTCAAAGAAGGTCTGACTGTTGAAATAGAAATCCTTGGTGAACGCCGCCCTGCGACGCTGATAACCCATCCCATTTTTGACCCCGACGGCAGCCGTATGCGGGGATAACCTTGTATGACGTGGGCCTTTTCTGCTCATCCGCTTCTCGCCACGAACACGGACGTGCGTTAAGATCGCGCCATGATCCCAATTCTTCTTCTTGCGGCAGGTCAATCGTCCCGGATGCGCGGCGGCGATAAATTGTTGGAGCGGTTGGGCGACGATCCGATCTTGACGGTTTTAGCACACAGGGCGGCGCGCGTCAGCGATGTTTATGCCACGGTACCAACGCCCGATCATCCGCGATGCGCAGTTTTGCCGCCTGACGTGCGACGCATTGCGATTGAAGGCAAGATGTCTGACAGCATTCGGGCCGGTCTTGCGGCCCTGCCCAATGACGTCCGCGGCGTAATTATTCTACCCGCTGATATGCCCGACATTACAGCAAATGACCTTACTCTCATCTACGACACGGCCAATCAAACTGACGCGACCATTGTGCGCGCAGCGACACAAGATGGTTTGCCAGGGCATCCGATATACTTTTCCGCCCGAATTTTCGAGCGTTTCAAAACCCTTAGCGGCGATCGCGGTGCGTTTCCCATTGCCAGCGGGTTAGAAGACCAGACAGTTTTGGTGCCCCTAAGCGGTGATCGCGCGCGGCTTGATCTGGATACCCCCGAGGACTGGGCGGCCTATCGCGCCCGCCCACCGCAAAGGAATGATACTCCCGGTCCGGATTAACCGACGAGCAGCCGTGCTTCGTGCTTTTTCAGCCCACGCCGCGCGGACTGGTATCCGTCCAGCCCCTGCCGGTCTTGGAGTTCGGGAAACAGGCTAAAGATCTCGTTGCGCTGCGCGTCTTTCAACCCCTTGAGCGAATAATCACCCGGTTGGAAGCTTTCTGTCCAAGCGGCGTTCGACAAAATGACTTCGTGATGGTCGAACATGATGTGAATGTAGCTCACAGAACCGGTTTGAATGGCGTCGATACCATCCATCCCGATAAGATGCTTGGCGGCAGAAAGAACCTCAGTTTCGCCAAAATTCAGCGAAGCGCGTTCACCTGTCATCAACGAACGGTGGTTTGGCGACAAAACCAGATCACGTTCTGGCAGGCCGTCCCCCAAAGCGCCCGCCTTGACACAAACGGGTTGGAACGACGGTGTTGATGTCATGTCACGTGGGGTTAGATCACGGCGACCAACCCACCGAATTTCTTGAATGCCATTGTCCCGTGTAAAGACTTTGTCGCCCTCACGCAGAGTTTCGACCGCGCGTTGCCCGCTGGGCGTGGCAATCAATGTGCCGGGTGTGAAACAAATGACAAGGTTTTCAATATCGCTGTAATTGATATTGACGGTTTCGCCTGTCACCGGATTGGACAGTTGAATCTGGCCGCTGAACCCAGGGTTGCCATTGTTTTCAGGGTTTTGGACCAAATTGGTTACAACAAACCCGTCGTTTAATAGATCGGTCACATCGAGCGTGTCATTGTCATCGCCCCCGCTTCCGCCTTCGACCGTTGTGTTGTTATTACCACTTGCACCTGGAGTTACGATTTTGATGAAATCGGCACCATCGCCGCCACTTAGAAGATCGTTGTCGCCCCCACCAAAGATGGTGTCGTTACCGGTTCCGCCAAAGACCTGATCGTTGCCTTCGCCAGCATCAAAGACGTCGCTGCCTTCGCCGCCAAATAACGTATCGTTCCCGTTTCCACCGGTAAGTGAATCATCCCCTCCACGACCGTAAATCTCGTCGTTGCCATCGCCGCCATCAATGGTGTCATTGCCCGCAACGATGGGTTGCGTTGGATCCGGGCCAACAACGGATGCAGCCGTGATGACCAAGTCAGAAAAAACGGTGTCTGTGGATGTCGGATTGGTGATCCGCAAAGTGGCCGGACCACCTGTCCCCGTGAAATCAATTGTGACCGTTGTGCTTTGTTCGTCACCGATCACGACGGTCTGGGTCCCAAGAACATTTCCGGCTGCGTCCAGTACTTCGACGACTGCCGTGTGGTCAGCGCCGAAAAAACCACCTTCTTCTAGATCAACGGATGCTGAATAGGATTCACCTCCAACGGTGTCGAAGGATTGCTCAACGCTGTCACCGTAGCGCGTTTCGTTACCTTGGTTCAGCGCGATGCCTTCAAATCGGGTCAAATACCGCGGTGCAGCGCCGCCAGTCGGGTTGTTTAGCGTCCAGCCGGCGGAATTTCCATCAATACCCGGATTGGTAAGAAGTTCTGCAGAGGCAAACCCAGAATCTGTTTGCCCGTCGCCGAACAAAACATCGTTCCCGCCATCACCTGTAATTGAGTCATTCCCGCCTAACCCGACGATCAGATCGTCTTCGGTGTTGCCCTAAAGGATATCAATTCCATTCGTGCCTATGATCGTGGCCATTTTGCGTTTCCCCAATTGCAGCGCGATTGAACAAACAAATTAACAAGGCTCAACCGCTGTTAAGACTAATAACAATCCGTACATCTTAAAGGAGAATTTACTTTAGGGCAGCTAACCCCCCGCAAGCACATCACAATAAGCTTCTTTGATCCAGATTGTTCCGCAGGGCGAAACAGTTTGCGTTTGAATGATCAATTTATGGCCACAAAAAAAACCGAAGTGCGCGGGGCACTTCGGTTTCTTTCTACATAGAGGCGAACCAACCGCCTCTGTGCAGCTGCATATTTGGTTACTTCACCAGCAGGCGTGCTTCGTGCTTTTTCAGGGCGCGACGTGCAGACTGGTATCCTTCAAGACCCTGCTTTTCCTGAAG
>CAYOSK010000153.1:0-5895 GCA_964406585.1 uncultured Octadecabacter sp.
GAAGGCACCGTGCAGGCAAAATGCTGTGACCGATCTAGTGGCCGCAAGGAGCCCATTTAGACCGATGCTGCATTTTGTGCGAATGTCTGGTTAAGGGAAACTGTGTCGCGCCAAGGCGAAGCTTACAGGGCCAGATTGAAGTGCAACACTGTCAATCGAGGGTCGGAGCAATCAAGGCCGGAGGCTTCTGCATCAATAATAATGCGTTCGGCGGCATTCTTGTCAGCGAGCAATCCAAAAAGAAGTATATAGTCGTTTATTACGTGGCTTCGCTTGGGTGGAGCAACGTCTAGGCGCTGAAGAAAATCCAAGTCGAAGTTTTCTGAAATCTGCTGATAAGAAAGAGTGCCATAGTCGAAAAACTGAAAAATGTCGGATGAGAATTGTGGCGAGAATGACCTTTGTGCCGCAAATTCCCAAAGTTCAGGCGAAACGTCTCGGTAAAGCGCGGGGGCAACGGCCATGCCGTGATCCAACATTCTCTGTGCAAATCGAGAGCGCACGTCCTTGTCACCCGCTTCCCCGATGAAAGTTCCAAAGACCCAAAGGTCATTTTTTTTGGAACTGATTTCCTTTGCAAACTCCGTTGGGGTCAAACCAAGTTCCCGCGCAACGACATCCAGACGCGTTTTTCCCAAGAGGCGCCACACCTTGTCCTGATCACAGTGCTCGGATTCCGTGAGCGTGCCATCCCGAAACTCAAAGTGTTTTGCGACCGTCGCCGCGACTTGTTCTTCTGTCGCTTCACCAACCATTTTTTCAAGGACCTTGGCGGCGGCCTCTTGAACTTTAGGTGACCCTTCGCGAGCGAAACGCTCTAGCCAAGGTGTGTCCAACCAGTGCTGACCAAGGCAGGCAATGACGGAACATTTGGTGCCTTCCCATTTGAGCGTGTCCAGAGCATCCAGAAGGTCCAGCGCTGTTCGCCGATCGCGCCGCAGCATATTCTGAAACGACTCTCTCGGAGCGGCGTGGCGATGCCAATTGTCTTTCGTCACCGTGACGCCGCTATGATATGTTGGCAGACCCGCATACCTGATGCCCAAGTCTGCGAGTTCATCGACACCCGGTTGATAGAGATCATAGAGAGTGTTGAAATAATCAATTCTAGTTCTTCCGGTCTGAAACCAATCACATGGATTTGGAATGCACCCACGCGCGTGCGCGAAAAGTGCCAAATCCGCATCCCCTGTGTATCCGGTGTCTTGAAACGCGCGAAACGCCGCATGTGCCTTTCCATCCATGTAAGGCAGACGCAGTGGCGTCAGTTTTGAAGCGGTATCTGGGTCAAGCTGAACGATCATGTGGAAACCTGTTTTGCATTATCCTATCAGTGAAGTTTGTGTGGTTTTGTTGACCCAAAAAGATCGTTTTTGGGTCCGTCAAAAATGAGCGATTTCTACTTTATGAGTAGCATAGAGCGCTAGCAAACTTGGGCGAACCGACATTGGCGCAGCCGCAGCGAAAGCTCACTTTGTCCCGCGCTGCGGTCATCGGTGTTCCTTGCAGCGAAGGTCTTAATCGAGCCCACAGGAGACCAACAGATTTCTCGCTGCTTGCGCTCGCAGCACGGTTTATGCTGCAATTGCCAAGAATGCCGTGTTGCAACGCGGCGGGAAAACCGGCCATTCATACAAAATGCAGCAAGAACGAAACGTTCAAGGATCAAGACGCGGGACAAACTAGCCGTTCGCCGCGTCTACACCAAAGTCGGCTTTACGTGGCAAGAGGGCTCATTCTTTTCGCGCGTCGGGGCTGTGACCAAAACTGATAGCAAGGCGGTTCCAAGCATTCATCTGGGCCCTTTACACAACGCAAACATAGATCGCGTTTCCGATCATTCTTAAAACGGGAAACAACTTGATGCAGACTAGGATCGGCGTGCGACGCACTTGATTTCAACGAGTGCCCCTTCCCGAACAAACCCCGCGACCTCTATGGCGGTCCATGCGGGAAACGGCTTTTGAATAAAACGTCTGCGAACAGCTTTAAAGTCTTCGAGGTGATCACGCAGACCTATGTGATAACTGGTCATTTCAACCAAATGTTCGAAGCCCAGGTCAGCCACAGCGAGCACGGCTTCTATCTTTGAAAAAACGGCTTCGATTTGTTCTGCTGCATGTTCGGAATATGCGCCTTCTGGCGATGCACCAGTGAAACCTGTCATAAAGATGAAGCCATCATGGGCGAGGCCGGGAGACATCTGCCAATCATCGATATAACTTTCCATTCCCTTGGGTACGAGTGAAGTAGGCATCTTAAAAATTTCTCCAATTTAGCGGCTTCTGGTGATCATACCTACCTCAGCGGGGTATTTCGATGATCGTACGAAGCGCTGTATAAGTTTCATCCAGCACTTTGCGAACTGCGGGGATAAATCGATCCTCATCATGGCTGACCAACCATTGCTCGTGCTCTAAGCCCGGGATGTTCGGATGAACTTTTACGAGCTTTGGTATCGTATCGCCAATGAAACAGGGCAAAACTACGCAACCTATCCCTTGCAACGCTAGGTCCATCGCCAATCGAGGGGCGTTTGCCTCCATCACGATGCTGAAATCGTCTTGTGCCGCGAGCCAAAGCGCGGAAGGTGCTTTTGACGCAACTCTGATCCATCCCGTCACTGATTGATCAATCGCATAGCCCGCAAAAGCGATCTTTCCGACGCGGCGACCGGCAAGGCCAGCCCGTTCGGGGCGTTGGTTCCTGATGCCAATGATCGCTTCGCGATGATTGATCTTCATGTGATCTGTTGCAGATATTAAGCGAATTCTGGTGTCGGGTGCCGCGTCGCTTATGTGCTGAATGTGGTGTGCCAGCGCGTGAAGCGTCCAATGGCCACCTGACAGTTTTACCAGCGTCTTTTGCCGCTCACCGTCCCGCGCGAAAATGGGTCTGACGTCCGCATCCAGCGCTGAAACACGGGCGAAAAGTGCTTCACCATCTGCGGTCAGGCCATATCCACGGGCATGCCGCTGGAAAATCTCGATCCCGGTTGCTTGTTCGAGCGCTTGCATGCGCCGTCCCAACGTAGCGGCACTGATACCAGTCTGCCGCGCAGCACCTGAAAGCCCTTTGTTGCGGGCGACAGAAAGAAAATGTTTGAGGTCGTTCCAATCTGAGTTCTTTGCATCCATGCAAAGTATGTTGCATTTCTTTGCGTATACATACCAGCTTGTTTCCCGCAACCTGACTATAGATTTATGAGGGAGCGTAGGAATGAAGCTACTTGGACAAGATATTTTGCCAATGGGTATGGGCTGCTGGGCGATTGGTGGTCAGTTCTATGCGGGGTCCAGCCCGCATGGCTTCCCAAATGTGGATGACGCTGAATCAAAGCGCGCCATCCGCGCGACGCTAGACGCGGGCTTGCGGGTGTTTGACACGGCTGCTGTTTATGGGGCGGGCCACTCTGAACGGCTTTTGGGGGAGACCCTAAAAGATCAACCCGATGCCATCATTGTTTCCAAGCTTGGCACCGCGTTTGACGAAGAAACACGACAGATACTGCACGATGAGACAAGCCCGGATGAGGTCATGCCGGCAATCGAACGCAGCCTACGCCGTTTGAAGAGGGACTGCGTGGATGTCATGCTGTTGCATCTCAACGCACTTCCGATTGCCACGGCACGTCCGATTTTTGAACAGATGGAGCTGGCGCGCCAAACAGGCAAATTGCGCGCTTATGGGTGGAGCACGGATTTTCCTGACAGCACCAAGGCGATGATGGACCTTGAAGGGTTTATCGGGATCGAACACGCGATGAATTTGTTTGTGGACGTGCCCGCTGTCCAAAAAACGGTTGAGGACGGTGGTTTGGTGGCGTTTCTACGCTCACCTTTGGCGATGGGACTGCTGACTGGCAAATACGATGAGACGACCGTGATGCCCGATACAGACGTCCGATCCGTCAATAATGAAAAGCGAGACTATTTTCAGGATGCAAAGCCGTCAGAGGTACACTTGCGCAATCTCTCTGCGATCCGGGAGATGTTGCAAACGGACGGTCGTACATTGGCGCAAGGGGCACTTTGTTGGTTGTTGGCCAAATCGCCACAAAACCTACCGGTGCCAGGTGCGCGCACAGAGAAACAGGCGATAGAAAACGCGAGGGCCGCGGCTTTTGGTCCGCTGCCGGATGCAGTGATGTCGGAGATTGAGGCCTTAGTGGATCGCGCCCCGGAAGGCGCCCCACGCGCCCGTTGATCGACAGTATGATTGACTGTGCAAACTCAGCGCAGAGGGGTGGGTAAGCTATCCCCCGCAATGCCCATCCAGATTTTCCTTTCGTTGGAGCAACTCCAACCTGCTAGCCCTATAAGCGAAGAAGAATGCCGTGTGTTGGATGCGACCGTCCCCGAAGGCACGTCGCAGTATCCCAACAGCAATCCCGACTCTGCGTTGCGGCGTTAGTAAATGAAGGTGATGGACCCATGAAGACTAGAAAAATCAATGCCGAGAATACCGCTGATGCGCTTGGATCTTACGCGCACGCGCTTGAGGTCAGCGGAACGACACGCCGCCTATATGTCAGCGGTCAAGCGCCTATGACTAAGGAAGGGACCGTTCCGGATACCTTTAAGGCACAAGCTGAGACCGTCTGGGACAATATCCTTGCGCAGCTTCAGGAAGCGGACATGACGGCTGAAAACATCGTTAAGGCTACGACATATCTGGTTGACAGAAAACATCGCACCGAAAACCGAGAGGTGCGCGACGCCAAGCTGGATGGTCATACTTTCGCGCTGACGGTTGTTCTTGCTGGTATGTTCGAGGAGGGGTGGATGTTGGAAATAGACGCGATCGCCGAAGCATAAGATGCGTTTTCCCTGTCCAGCCAGAACTTTAATGCCGCAATGGCCTTTGGAAAACAGCCATTCAAATGCGATGTGGCGAGCAGTCTTCTTGCGAAAGACACAGTCGCGTGGCTCAGCAGTTGTTCGGTAATGGTGCGCATAGTCAATCGTATGTTGGCACTTTCGGTGGATACAATTCCACGCGTGTGGTCACTTCGGATGACAATCTAGGCCTTTGCTTTCAGCCAATATCATCTTGATTGTACTTACTAAGAGGACGAAATCAGATGGACCCTTTACATGCGAAGGCCGGTGCTGATCTACTTTCCAGATCAAGATCGACCGAAGATGAGTTTTACCATCGACATTCATGCGAGCGGCTCGTGATTATAAGATCGATGTTTTTCAAGACGTCGAACTTGAGGCCGCAAAAAGACGTTGAACCAATAGGAAATCCACATCCTCATGAGCTCTAGTACACCATGATGCAATCAACCGACGAACTTGACGAAAATCCTGAGATTATGGACGTCCTCAAACGCGAAACCGATCTGTTTGTCCGCCAAGACTTTGACGGCTGGGCCGCATGTTGGGTGCAAGACTCGCGGGCACGCGAAGTCTGCGTCTCTTCTTCCTTAGGGACAACGGTTCTTGAAGGGTGGGACGCGTTAAGCCGCTACATGCAAAATGTGATGGAGAACGGTGCGACCTGTGAATTACTCGACGTTCAACGGCTTAATGTGAACGCCACGGTCAGCGGAAACATTGCGCATGTTGTGTATGACGAAGTCTCGCAGCATGCGAATGGGCGTATTGAAAATACGTTCGAAACCAGAGTGCTAGAGCGCGCTGACGGAACTTGGCGCATCCTTTATGCGTCGTTTGTACTGCGCGGGCATCAGCAAATTGACGCAAGCAGATTGGCCGTTGACGCCAAAGGAGAAATTCTCTGTGCCCCAGATGAGGCCCGCCAGAAACTTGCAAGCCATCGAGGCCTCCAAATCTCGGGTAACCGACTGCGCGCCACGAGGCCGGCATGGGACAAAATTCTTCAAGCGGGTCTGAAATGCGCCGCCGAACAACATGGCTACTTTCAACA
>CAYOSK010000154.1:0-5807 GCA_964406585.1 uncultured Octadecabacter sp.
TGTCCGAATGAATTGATGCTCACGATTGGCCTCCAGTGTTGCATCGCCAATACGACGCAAACGGCAAGAATCCAAGTCTATGGGAGTCGATCTCGTCTTTGTTTTGCGAAATCTGCAACGGCAGTGGTGGAACGATCTAAGGCGACAACAATGAAGGTTGAGAACCAAAGCGGCATTTCAAATGCGACCAACCAGCCGAATGCGAGGTAGATGAGCCATACTAGGCCAAGCTCAAGGCACAAAATTACTATACGCGTTCTCCCAAAGAACGACTCCTTTCTCCTAATGTTTTGAATGGGTTAACAGTACCACATCTCAGCGCTAAATGCACGTACATTCCCTTGTGTTATTGTGGTTTTTTGCCTAAACATAGCGTCACCTCGGGGGGCCACACTGGCTGAGATGTCTGAAACGACGGACCCGTTGAACCTGAACCGGTTAAGACCGGCGGAGGGAAGGTAACGGGACACTCTCCCCCCTTCTTCCGTTCGGCAATATGAGAGGAAGAAAGATGAAAAGAACTCTACTCACTGTTGCAGGACTTATGATGTGCACGACCGCAAATGCGGACAACCATCTTCCAGTGCTGACAGTTTATGCACCCGATTACTTTGGCTCGGAATGGGGCCCGGGCCCTTCTATCGAAGCCGCATTCGAAGAACGTTGCGGGTGCGATTTGCAATATCAGACAGGTGATCTTTTGCCGCGCTTGTTGCTTGAAGGCGCACGTACTGATGCGGATGTTGCAATTGGTTTTAATTCTGATGTGTCTAAGCGCGCGCGGGACAGTGGTTTGTTCGCACCTCACGGGCTTGATCTGTCGCCACTCACACTGCCGATCGATTGGGCAGATGACACATTCCTCCCGTTCAACTACGGGCATACAGCCTTCATCTATGACAATACCGTGCTAGACGGTTTTGACAGTTTTGAGGCATTGTTAGATGCGCCAGACGATGTGCGTGTGGTTATTCAAGATCCACGTTCATCGATTTCCGGTCTTGCATTGGTGTTGTGGGTAAACGCGGTTTATGGCGATGAAGCAGAAGCAGCATGGGCGCGGCTTGCGCCAAAAATCGTTACCGTTACTCAAGGATGGTCAGAAAGCTATGGTCTGTTCACGGACGGTGAGGCAGATGTCGTATTGTCCTACACAACGTCGCCAGCGTATCACATCATCGCTGAAGAAGACCTGACGAAATCCGCTGCGATTTTTGAAGAAGGTCACTATTTCATGGTGGAGACAGCGGCGAAATTAGCTGGAACCGACAACCCAGATTTGGCCGATCAGTTTCTGCAGTTCATCCTAACAGAAGATTTCCAGACCATGATCCCAACAACAAACTGGTCGTTCCCAGCCGCGCTTTCGGAAGATAAGTGGCCAGAAGGCTTTCAGGAATTACCGATGCCTGAAACAGTTTTGTTTTACGATGAGAACGAAGCGGCCGCGCTTCGTGAACCAGCGATTGAGGCATGGCGCAACGCGTTGTCCCAGTAATTGCCGCACTGCTTGTTGCGGGGCTGATTATTGGCCCCGTAACGGCAGTACTGGCACACGGCGGCGGTTTTTCGTCGTTGTCAGCGGCCGATCTCTCGGCCCTGAAATTTACAGTTTGGCAGGCATTTTGGTCCGCCGTGATCAGCGTGGCCTTGGCGATACCAGTCGCGCGGGCGTTAGCGCGGCGGTCTTTTCCGGGACGCGGTACGCTTATCTCGGTTATGGGGGCGCCTTTCATTCTTCCTGTAATTGTTGCGATCCTTGGGTTGCTGGCGGTGTTTGGCGGCAAAGGCATTTTGAACCTGTTGATCGGTCCAATGGGCATTGCCAAAATAGATATATACGGCGCACACGGCGTTATTTTGGCCCATGTGTTTTTCAATCTTCCACTCGCTGTTCGTTTGATCCTCCAAGGATGGCTTGCCATTCCATCTGAACGCTTTCGTGTCGCTGCTTCGGTCAGGGCGCCCATATTTTGGGTTTTGGAATGGCCGATGCTGCGTCGTATCGCTCCGGGTGCGTTTGCCGTCATATTTGTGATCTGTTTGGGGTCATTCGCTGTAGCGTTGACCTTGGGTGGCGGGCCGCGCGCGACGACGGTGGAACTCGCAATTTATCAGGCCTTCAAATTTGACTTTGATTTATCAAAGGCTGCGTCGCTCGCTGTTGTGCAATTGTGTCTTGGTCTTTGTGCGGGGCTCGTTGCGCTGTCGCTTGCGCGGGGGGACATGCTTGGCGCGGGGCTGGACCGGGTTGTTCATCGTTGGGATGGATCGCGCCTAATTGATATGGTTTGGATCGCAGCAGCGGCGTTGTTTTTACTGGCACCTTTGTCGGCCATTGTTCTTGCGGGACTTCCCGGACTGTTCGAATTGCCGCCAGAAATTTGGCCTGCCACATTGCGCTCGCTTGTCATTTCAATGGGTGCTGTTGCGTTGACAATAGCCTTGGCATTGCCACTGGCGAGCCGCGCGGGTGAGGCAGCGTCACTTTTGGGCATTTCCGTCTCCGGGCTTGTCTTGGGAACGGGCTTGTTCTTGCTTTTGCAGCCCTATGTTCGTCCGTCCGACGTCGCCTTACCAGTGACTATGCTGGTCAATGTTTTGATGGCGTTGCCGTTTGTCTTGCGTATTTTGCGGCCCTCATTGGAAACCGCCGAGGCTGATTTTGGCCGCTTAGGTGCGTCTTTGGGCCTGCGTGGATGGGTGCGATGGCGCATTGTCATTCTGCCGCGTCTGCGTCGACCTATGGGTTTTGCAGCGGGACTAACGGGCGCTTTGGCAATGGGTGATCTTGGCGTGATTACACTGTTTTCACGGCCTGGCGAAGGAACGTTGCCGATGATTATGTATCAATTAATGGGAGCATACCAAATGCAGGCGGCCTATGGCGCGGCTTTGCTTTTGGTGACGGCTTCTATGGCTCTATTTTGGGTTTTTGACAAAGGGGGGCGTGCAAGTGCTGTGGTGTGATAAAGCGATGTTCCGCAATGAGGGGTTTGCCCTATCCGCTGACATTAAAATCGAATCGCGGGGCGTCTTTGCTGTGATCGGGCCATCGGGTGCCGGGAAATCCACCTTTCTTGGCGGCCTCGCCGGGTTCGTGCCACTTACGAAAGGTCGGGTGCTTTGGAACGATCGTGAAATCGGTCAAGCGCCGCCGTCTGAACGCCCCATTGCGATGTTGTTCCAAGACAGCAATCTGTTCCCGCATTTATCTGTTTTGCAGAACGTCGCACTTGCATGCGCGCCAAAACTACGACCGACGCGCGATGTTCGAAAGAAGGTCGAAGCCATTTTGGATCGTGTCGGTCTTGGGGGCATGTCTGAGCGTAAGCCAGCAGCACTGTCAGGCGGTCAGCAAAGCCGTGCAGCTTTGGCGCGGGCGTTGTTGCAGGATCGTCCCGTATTATTGATGGATGAACCATTCAGCGCGCTCGGGCCAGCGCTGAAGGACCAAATGCTTGATCTGTCTGTTGAACTGGCAACCGAAGCTGGACGAGTCATCGTTATGGTGACCCACGATCCTGCCGATGCGGCGCGCATAGCTGATGATGTTATTGGAGTGGCCGACGGACGCGTGTGGGCGCCTACATCAACGACCACATTCTTCAGCGATCCACCCGACACGTTTCGAGACTACCTCGGATAGAAAAAGGCCCGCCAAATTGACGGGCCTTTTGATTTTGGTTTTCGATGTTCTCAGTCTTTGCGTTTCGCCGCTGCTTTGTGCGGTGCCCAAAGACGTTTGTTCGTCAGGTAAAGCAAAACAGACAAGACCGTCAGGAAAATCACGCCTGTGAGGCCAGCCTGTTTGCGGGCCATCATCTTGGGTTCAGCTGTCCACATTAAGAACGCGGCGACGTCTGCTGAAACGTTTTCAATATCTGTCGCATGTCCGTCAGCGAATTCCACGTCATCCCCATAAAGGGGTGGTGCCATACCGATCCAAGATCCTGGGTACTTATGAGACCCATCTTCGTACTTGCACTCGTCCGGGTATCCACCAGCGGCAAAGGCCGTGTTGTAATAGCCATCCATCGGCACTTCCATATCGAGCGCGCACTGAGGTTCATCCGCATAACCAGTCAGAAGCGATGCGATGTACTCTGGGCCACCCATGCCTTTGAAGAACTGGTTGATGCCAAGCCCGTAGGGCCCGTGGAAACCAGCACGGGCTTTCGCCATCAAAGACAAGTCGGGAGCAGATGAAAGGCCGCTTTCCGGGAAATGATCCGCCGGCGTTGCAGGGCGAAAATCGCCTTCGCCATCAAACAGCAGCGGATCAAAAACTTCGTAGAATTCAGCGTAGGCACGCATTTGGTCTTCTGGCAAATGCGGGCCGCCTTCGTCCGATAGTGTTCGGAACGCGACGAATTTCATCCCGTGACAGGCGGAACAAATCTCAGTGTAGACCTGAAGGCCGCGCTGAAGCTGATTGGTATCAAAAGATCCAAAAGGTCCTTCGAACGAAAATTCAAAATCTTCGACGATGGTTTCGGAACCTGCCGCAAAGGCCGCACCAGACGAGAGGCCCAGTGCGACAGCAGCGGTGAGGGTGAGTTTACGGAACATCAGTTTTTGTCCTTTCTCACTCAGCCGGGGTTGCGACGGCTTCACCCGACGCAGCCTTTTGGCCGTAGTGCGCATTGAAATCGTCTTCGATGGTTGCCGGGGGTGTCATCGGCTTTTCGATGACGCCAAGCAAAGGCAGAATGACGAGGAAATAGCCGAACCAGTAGGTGGAAGCGATCAACGCAATTATCGGATATATACCCTCAGCTGGCATTGCACCGACCCACATCAGGATAAAGAAATCCACAACGAGGATGGCGAACCACCATTTGAACATCGGGCGATAGCGACCTGAGCGAACCGAGGATGTGTCTAACCACGGTGCCAATGCCATCACAACGATTGCGCCGAACATGGCAAGCACGCCAAAGAATTTCGCGTCGATGATGCCGAAGGAGACCCATTCGGCAATGATCACGACCCAGACCGTGTTATCAAAGGCCCGCAGGATCGCGTAGAAGGGCAAGAAATACCATTCAGGAACAATGTGCGCTGGCGTGACCAATGCGTTCGCTTCGATGTAGTTGTCTGGGTGGCCAAGGTAATTTGGCATGAAGCCAACGACAGCCATGAAGACAGCCAGAATAATCGCGAGGGCAAACAAGTCCTTGATCACGAAATATGGCCAGAACGGCAATGTATCTTTTTCGGCATCGGCTTTTGATGTGCGGCGCACTTCAACACCTGTTGGGTTGTTGTTGCCTGTCGTGTGGAACGCCCAAATGTGGACGATCACCAGACCGGCAATGACGAACGGCAGCAGGTAGTGCAGCGAGAAAAAGCGGTTCAGTGCCGGTTGACCGACAGCAGATGCACCAAGCAACCACGTTTGCAGGCTTTCACCAATAAACGGAATCGCGCCGAACAAGCCGGTGATAACAGCCGTACCGTGGAACGACATCTGGCCCCAAGGTAGAACGTAGCCCATGAACGCGGTGCCCATCATCAACAGGAAGATCAGCATGCCAATGATCCAAGTGACCTCGCGCGGGGCCTTGTAGGATCCGTAGTAGAGGCCGCGGAAAATGTGGGCGTAGACCGCAACAAAGAACAGCGATGCGCCATTCATGTGGAAGTAACGGATCATGTGGCCGCCGTTCACGTTACGCATAATGTGTTCGACAGACGCGAACGCCATATCGACGTGCGGTGTGTAGTGCATCACAAGGACGATGCCCGTGATGATCTGCAACGCAAGTGTGAAGGTCAGGACGATGCCCCAGATCCACATCCAG
>CAYOSK010000155.1:0-5755 GCA_964406585.1 uncultured Octadecabacter sp.
TTGTGATCGCAATTTGGCGTGGCCTGCTGGGCTGGGCCCTTCGCGGGTTGGCCGCGATCGTTATCTTGGGCGCCATCGCGAACCCGTCTTTGCAAAACGAAGACCGCGCAGTTTTGTCTGACATTGTCATCGCCGTTGTCGACGAAAGCGCAAGCCAACTGTTGGCCACCCGACCCGATCAATCCGCGGCGGCCCTTGCCGCCCTGCAATCTGAAATCACCCGCCGCCCCAACACGGACCTGCGTGTCGTCACGCTGGGGGATGGATTGGACGATGCGGGCACCGAATTGATGAGCGCATTGTCCGAGGCCTTGGCCGAAGAACCCCAAGCCCGCGTTGCCGGTATGGTTCTTATCACAGACGGACGGGCCCATGATCTCTCCGCTGCACCGCAAACCCTGCCCGCCCCTTTGCACGTCTTGTTAACTGGCGAACCTAATGATTGGGATCGCCGGCTGGTCGTGCGCAATGCCCCTGCTTTTGCCATTTTGGGCGAACCCGTGACTTTGACCTTGCGCATCGAAGATCAAGGCGCGGCCCCTGACACCGGCCTTGTCGATTTGACCATCGCCATCGATGGCGGCGCACCGTTGGCGTTCCAACTGCCTGTGAATACGGATGTTGAACTTCCGATTGATCTGCCCCACGGCGGCATGAACGTTATGCAGTTTGCAACGCCCGTCGTAGATGGGGAATTAACAGATCGAAACAACGCCGCCGTTATCCAGATCAACGGGGTGCGCGACCGCCTACGCGTTTTGCTGGTATCGGGCGAACCCCATGCAGGGGAACGCACATGGCGCAATCTGTTGAAATCGGACAGTTCGGTTGACCTGGTGCATTTCACCATTCTGCGTCCGCCCGAAAAACAAGACGGCGTGCCCGTCAACGAACTTTCGCTTATTGCCTTCCCAACCCGCGAGTTGTTTTTGGAAAAGGTAGACGAATTCGACCTGATTATTTTTGATCGCTACAAACGGCGGGGTATTTTGCCGTCCGTCTACCTCGAAAGCATCGCAACCTATGTCGAAAACGGCGGCGCCGTTTTGATTTCTGCGGGGCCGGATTATGCCTCGGCAGACAGTATTTTCCGCTCACCGCTTGGCGCGGTTTTGCCCGGCAGCCCGACAGCCCGTGTCTACGAAGAAGGCTTCACACCGCGCATCACCGATCTAGGGCAGCGCCATCCCGTGACCGAAGGGCTCGAGGCATTCGCCCCGAACGCGGCCGATCCAGATTCGGGCGCGCCGGGTTGGGGTCGCTGGTTCCGCCAGATCGAAGTCGCCCCTACTGATACATCCGATGTCGTTATGTCTGGTATTGATGATCAGCCCCTTTTGATGCTGGATCGGATCGGCGAAGGGCGTGTTGCGCTCATGGCTTCTGATCAGACGTGGCTGTGGGATCGTGGGTTCGAAGGTGGCGGACCACAGTTGGAACTGCTGCGCCGTCTCGCCCATTGGATGATGAAAGAACCAGACCTAGAAGAAGAAACCCTGTGGGTGGAACCCAATGGCCTGAACATGCGCATTATCCGCCGCACGTTGGAAGACAGCGCAGGCCCCGTCACCATTATTCATCCCGATGGAACCGAAACGACCGTCACTTTGCAAGAAATCACGCCGGGGCGCTACGAATTGCTGTGGCAAGCGCCCGAAGTTGGCCTGTATCGACTGCGCGATGCCAATGCTGAAACGGTCATTGCCCTTGGGCCTGCCGCGCCGCGCGAATTTGAACAAACCATCGCCACGGGGGATGTGCTGGCCGACGTTGTCGCGCCGACCAATGGCGGTATTTTAGCACTATCAGACGGAATGCCATCCCTGCGCGATGTCCGTGCGGGGCGTCCGGCGGTGGGCCGTGGCTGGATCGGGATAACGCCACGCGACGCCTACCGTACGGCTGATGTCACTGTGACGCCTCTTTTACCGGCATGGCTTGCGCTGCTGCTGGCAGGGCTGTTGGTGATCGGCGCGTGGCTGCGCGAAGGCCGGCGCTGATCCGCCCTATTGGGGTAGGTCGCGAAACGGTGTTGCGGTGTCTGCCCAACCTTCTGTGTTGGTCGATGCACGAACAAAAACCTCGGACACCCCATCAGGCACAGCAATTCGATCGGATCGCGTAAACGGTTGTTCGTTGACATGGGGATGGGCCAGAACGCGGGTCCCCAGCACTGTTCCATCGGCCAGTTCTACGCGCCACCCATCGGCGTAATCTTCCCACCCCGTATCGCCATGGGACAGGGTCACATCAAACCGCCCGTCCGAGTAGGTAATATTTTCGACTACGGCCGGATCGGCCCACGCAGGCAGCGCCGCCATAAACAAGGGGATGAGATATTTCATACAGCAATTATAGCGACAGGCGCGCATATCTTTAAATCACGCTTTGGTGTCTGATCCCGTGTCTGGCCCCACTTCTGGCATGTCTCCGACGATGATCGCACGCGGCACCGATGTAAATTCACGCGACCACACGACCCAGCCTGTTGCAATGATCGCACCGAACAAGGCCCATGGCCCTGCCAACCACGCAACTGAACACAGCGCGAAATACATAGATCGCAAACCACGGTTGAAATTCATCGCAGCTCGGATGTTCAGCTCCGCGGCCTTGGACGCCAGCGTCTGCGCTGCATCATCGGCGGGGTCGTTTGGAACCGCACCCATCATCACACCGCAATACCCAAACACACGGTTCGCCCAGACGAATTTCAAAAATGCATTCGACAGCAACACCAACACAAGCCCGAGTTTCATTTGCCAGATCACCGTCGGGCTTTGGACCTGCGCGATTTCTTCGGCAACCCCACGCAAAGGGTCAACATTGCCAATCAACGCAAGCACACCCCCCACCGCCAAAAGACAAGTCGACGCGAAGAACGCTGTCCCTTGGCGCAACGACGCCATGATCTGCGCATCGAAAATACGCGGTTCACGCTGAACCATCACCCGCATCCATTTGCGACGGTACTCTGACATCACAACCGTCACCGACGGATGTTTTGCTGTTGGGTGTTCAATCCACCACCCAAGCCCTAACCACACAAGGACCAACAGAATAACGGCCACACCATCCAGCCCGTTCAGGCCGCTAATTTTAGTCATAAAGTCCATATTTCGCACCCTACAGGGAAAGGTAGGGATAGACACGATTTCAAATTGGTTATATTTCCTTACCAATTGGAGGACTTCAAAAATGGAAATGCCAACACCGGACTCAGCCGTCCTTTCTCGCAAATCCCAAATTGTTGAACGTTTACAGGCTATTTTGCCAGATTCAGCCGTCATTCACTCCGAAGCGCAGGTGCGCGCCTATGAATGCGATGCGTTGACCGCTTATAAATGTCCGCCGCTGTGCGCAGTCTTGCCAACGTCAACGCAAGAGGTCGCCGACGCCCTCAGGGTGTGTCATGAACTGGGCGTTCCTGTTGTGCCCCGCGGATCCGGCACATCTCTTGCAGGCGGCGCGTTGCCCACGGCCGATTGTGTGATCCTCGGAACGGCGCGCCTGAACGCGGTGTTGGAAACGAATTACGATGATCGCTATATCCGCGTGCAATCCGGCCGCACCAACCTGTCGGTGACAGGCGCGGTCGAAGACATGGATTTCTTTTACGCCCCCGACCCATCCAGCCAATTGGCCTGCGCTATTGCAGGCAATATCGCAATGAATTCCGGCGGCGCGCATTGCTTGAAATACGGCGTAACAACGAACAATTTGCTCGGCGTGAAAATGGTGCTGATGGATGGCACAATCACCGAAATCGGGGGCGCATATTTGGATGCCGCGGGTCTTGATCTGCTTGGCTTGATCTGCGGTTCCGAAGGACAGCTGGGTGTCGTCACAGAAGCCACCCTGCGCATCCTACGCAAACCCGAAGGCGCGCGGCCCGTGCTCATGGGGTTCAACGACAACGAAGTCGCCGGCGCTTGCGTCGCCGACATTATTAAGGCCGGGGTCCTGCCTGTGGCGATCGAATTCATGGACCGTCTGTGCATCCAAACCACCGAAAACTACGCCAAGGCCGGCTACCCGGACTGCAACGCATTATTGATCGTCGAAGTCGAAGGCGCGCCAGAAGAAATCGACGAACAGCTGGCCCTGATCCTAGACATCGCGCGCAGGCATGATCCCGTTGAATTGCGCGAGGCCAAAACCGCCGATGAGGCCGCGCGCATTTGGTTGGGCCGTAAATCCGCTTTTGGCGCAATCGGGCAGATCAGCGACTACATGTGCCTTGACGGCACGATCCCGGTTTCATCCTTGCCGATGGTGCTGCGCCGGATTGGCGAACTGTCAGATCAATTCGGCTTGCCCGTGGGCAATGTGTTTCACGCAGGGGACGGCAACATGCACCCCCTTATTTGCTATGACGCCAACAAACCCGGTGATCTGGAGCTTTGCGAAGAAATGGGTGCAGAGATCTTGAAGCTGTGCGTAGACGCAGGCGGGTGTTTGACTGGCGAACACGGGGTTGGGATTGAAAAACGCGATCTGATGACCCATCAATTTGATCCACAAGATTTGGAAATTCAGATGGCGGTAAAGGATGCCTTTGATCCCGGATGGCTGCTGAACCCGGCCAAGGTGTTTCCACTCAGCAGCAGCCAGTCGCGCCGGATCGCGGCGCATTGAGGCCACACTGATGGGGGCCAGCCCCCGCTGCGCTCCCCCGAAGTATTTAAGAACCAAAGAAAACAAAGATATGACCCCTCAAACCGAACAAGACCTGTGCGATGCGATCGCCGCCGCGACGGGCCCCCTCAGGATCATCGGAGGGGGAACGCGGCCCATCGGAAATCCGGTTGACGGGGACCTACTGAGCACATCGTCGCTGTCGGGGATCACGCTTTATGAACCTGGCGCGTTGACGATGGTTGCGCAGGCGGGAACCCCTGTTGCGCAAATTGAGGCCGCGCTGGACGCAGAAAACCAACGCCTTGCGTTTGAACCAATGGATCATCGCACCGTGTTAGGGACCAGCGGCATGCCTACAATCGGGGGGGTGGTTGCGGCCAATGTCAGCGGGCCAAGGCGGATTTCCGTTGGGGCGTGCCGCGATCACATGCTGGGGGTGCGGTTTGTGGATGGGCACGGCACAGTCATCAAAAACGGAGGCCGCGTGATGAAGAACGTCACGGGCTATGATCTGGTCAAGCTGTTGAGCGGGTCATATGGCACGCTCGGCGTGCTCAGTGAGGTGTCGCTGAAGGTGCTGCCAAAGCCTGAGACAAGCGCGACCTTGACCGTTCAATGCGCGGATGAGGCACAGGCTGTCGATGTTATGTCTGCCGCCCTTGGATCGCCGTTTGAGGTGACGGGCGCTGCAATGGCCATGAACAAGGCCGTGCATCTTAGGATCGAGGGATTTGAAGCGTCTGTCGCCTATCGCGCGGAAAAACTGCACGCGTTGTTGGCGCCATATGGTGAGGTCGAGGTGCAAGGGGCGCAACAGGCCTTATGGCGCGAAATACGCGATGTTGCGCCGTTTGCGGACAAAGACGTTGTGGTGCGCATGTCGATCGCGCCGTCAAAGCTGACTGAACTGGTGTACGCAGCGCGCAATATGTTTGTCGATTGCGACACGCGCCAGCCCACGTTCGATCTGATGGCCGATTGGGGCGGCGGATTGGTCTGGGTCGGGGCAGATGCGATACAGCTGAAAATGTGCGCACGGGTGATGGACGGGGACCCGACGGCTGAGGTCGGCGCACGGGTTCTGACCGAATTCCTGCAAAGCCATTGTGCGTTG
>CAYOSK010000156.1:0-5640 GCA_964406585.1 uncultured Octadecabacter sp.
AAGCGAGAAGAAGCGGTTTAGCGCAGGCTGGCCAACCGCTGACGCACCAAGCAACCAAGTTTGTAAGCCTTCACCGATGAAAGGGATCGCGCCAAACAGGCCGGTGATCACGGCTGTCCCGTGGAAGGACATCTGTCCCCATGGAAGAACGTAACCCATGAACGCGGTGCCCATCATCAACAGGAAGATCAGCATACCGATGATCCATGTGACTTCACGAGGGGACTTGTAAGAGCCGTAGTAAAGGCCACGGAAAATATGCGCATAGACAGCAACAAAGAACAGCGAAGCGCCGTTCATGTGGAAGTAGCGGATCATATGACCGCCGTTCACGTTGCGCATGATGTGCTCAACGGATGCGAATGCCATATCAACGTGCGGCGTGTAGTGCATCACAAGGACAACGCCGGTGATGATCTGCAACGCCAGTGTAAATGTAAGGACGATGCCCCAGATCCACATCCAGTTCAGGTTCTTGGGTGTGGGGATCATCAGTGTGTCATATAAAAGTCCGACAACCGGCAGGCGGCTGTGCAGCCACTTTTCGCCATTGGACTTCGGTTCGTAATGGTCGTGGGGAATGCCACCCATGGGTATTTCTCCTCTTAACCGAGTTGGATTGTTGTTTCGTCGACAAATTCTGCCGCCGGAATGGGAAGATTACGTGGCGCGGGGCCTTTGCGAATACGGCCAGCTGTATCGTAGTGGGAACCGTGACATGGGCAAAACCAGCCACCGTAGTCACCTGCGCCGTCGCCGACTGGTACGCAACCAAGGTGTGTACATACACCAGACTGGACGAGCCATTCGCCAGCCTCGTCAAGTGTGCGGTTTTCATCAGTCGCGGGAACCGGATTTTCAAAGTTTCCGTTGTTTGCCTCAGCGTCGATAAGCTCAGACACATCAACTGCGCGGCCATCGGCGATTTCAGCCTCGGTGCGGCGGCGGATGAACACTGGCTTACCCTGGAACAAAACGGTAAGCTGGGTGCCCGGGTCGACAACGCTTACGTCTACGCGGATCGACGCAAGCGCCAGAACATCAGCGGATGGGTTCATTTGGTTTACCAAAGGCCAAACCGCTGCGCCGGTGACAACGGCACCCGCGCCTGCTGTGGCGTAGTAAATAAAATCGCGGCGTGTGCCGTGGTCGTCTTCTGCGTTAGACACTTGCTAACCTCCGGATTCTGGGGCGCCCGTGGGGGGCATTGCCCGTCAAATACGATGATACCCCCTAAGAGAGCGTTCATTCAGGCCGCTATCTAGCCCCAAGGTGCGTACACGTCCAGCGACATTCCAGCGCATCTGGCTACATGCGGCGATTGGCCCAACCTTTGCAAAGCTACACCTGCGTAACTTGCATCGACGGACGCGCGGCAAAAGCTTCTTGCCACTCTGCTAAGGCTTCGTTTCCAATACGCCAATTTCGAGCATCATGGCGTAGGTCAACGTAACCCAAGGCACAAGATGTAGCGATTTGAGCCATGTTCAGCGGACCATTAAGATGGCTCATCCAACGGGAATTTATTGCCGCAATGCCAGCCGCGGCCTTACCCCATTGCGCTTCGATCCAATCGCTCGACTGTTCGTGTTCTGAACGCAAACGAACCTCATAGGACATTGAAACCGTCGCATCCATGATCGCGTTTGCCGTCGCTTCAAGGGTCAAAACCTCATAAAGGCTGGTTTTGGGGTAAAGATTGCTATTCGCCATATCGTCAAGATATCGCGTGATAATGCGGCTGTCATAGATCGCAGGGCCGTCCGCTCGGGTTAATGCAGGAATTTTGCCTGTCGGATTTGCGGCAAGTGCCTGCGCGGCTGACGCAAGCGGCGTTGTTGAGACCTCAACTTCTTCGACGCGATCAATGAGCCCAGTTTCACGCAGCATAACACGGACTGTGCGTACAAAGGGAGAAGCGGGAGACATTATCAGTTGCATTGGTTACTCCGGTGGGGAACGCATTAGGGCGGCAAGGGCCGCGGTTTCTTGTCCGATGCCAGATGTATCCATCGCGTCAGCGGCACGAAGACGCACGTCATCTGGTTTATTCTGGTTGAGTTTAAAGGTGCTTTGAACATCTGTGATAGTCATACGGCAGGGCACAATCTGTCGCATCATTTTTTCCAGCACATCTGGTGTCATTTTATCCGTTGTCCAAGGTGTTTTCTGAATCTGGTTTTCGAAATGGGCGGATTGGCGATCCAGCATGTCGCGCATGGTTTCATGATCCAAGATTTCCATCGTACCGCGAAGCTGAACCGCAGCATAATTCCATGTTGGAACTTGATCATCTGCGCCGTACCAATCTGGCGAAACATATCCATCCGGTCCCACGACAGCCAGCAGAGCGGACTGGGGCGAGCCAAGCAGGCGCAATATTGGATTGGACCGAACAAGATGCAAATCGAGTGTTTTTTCGTCGGCCGATAGAAGAACCGGGACATGAGACGCAAGGAGGCCATCAGGGCCCGCCAACGTGATTTGGCCAAACGCACGGCGACGAACAAGTTCAAACGCGTGGGCCTGTTCAGTACGTCGATAAACGGGGTTCGGGTGCATGGTGAGATCCTTTCATGGGAACTGGATCACGTCATCGCCTGCTTTCCAAGGGCTGTATTTCGTCATGATGGAAGCGAACCTTGCCGATTCTTTGAATGAAGCAAGCCACGCTTTAGCGTAAGGATAAGGTTGGGAGTCCCACCATGACACGTCCGTGTGCGCGAACTGACGCACGAACGGTAGGATGGCGAAATCAGCAATATTGGGCCGATTCCCAAACAGCCAAGGCGCGCCATCAAGTTGTAAATTGAGCTGCTTAATGAATTTGGCGGCTGTCGTTCTGCTTTCTTCTGGATCGGCCTCGGGATGTCGCACTGCGTATTTGGTCAGATCGAGCGCGGTCTTGAACGGCCCATCACAACAATCGATCAGATCATGTGACGCAGCCAATTTCGGGTCCAGTAATCCCTCCGGATCAGAGTGGCCCAGCGCCCAAAGCATGATGTCGCGGGATTCCTCAACAACTTCGTCGGCAATCAAAACCGGAACTGTCCCTTTTGGAGAGGCGCTAAGGAATTCTGGTGCCTTGTCGCGCAACAAGATTTCCCGCAGCTCGACCGTTATGCCAGAGCTTGCGATCGCAAGCCGTGCGCGCATGGCATAGGGGCAACGGCGAAACGAATAGAGAATGGGATTTGGCAGAAAATGGCCCTCCTGCGGGATCGTTTAGCCAGGCGACGCGACAAGCTGTGTGTCAGTCTGACCCATGATTCTAGCTGTCACGATTTGGGACTCTGGTTGATCTGAATCAAAACACACTTCTGTGAATTGTTCGGTGCGACCCATGCGCGGGTTCTCCATCAAAATTCGATGGGTCTTTCCTTGTTGTGCGTCAAGGTGTGTAGCCACAGCACGGGCCCCAGCTGAGCGTAATCGCGCTGCACGGGCTTTGATATCTTTACCGTTCACAGCAGGCATCTTCGCGGCGGGGGTTCCTGTACGGGCGGAAAATGGAAATACGTGCAGCCAGGTCAGCGTACAATCATCCACCAGCCTGAGCGAATTTTCAAAATGGGCCTCTGTTTCGGTCGGGAAGCCCGCAATGATATCGGCCCCAAACGTCATGTCAGGGCGAAGCTTGCGGGCGTCTTCGCAAAACCGGATTGCGTCATCGCGCAAATGACGCCGTTTCATCCGTTTAAGGATAAGGTCATCCCCATGTTGAAGACTAAGGTGAAGGTGCGGCATCAAACGTGGCTCGGTTGCGATGGCTTGCATCAGGTTTTCATCAACCTCGATCGAATCAATCGACGAAATGCGCAACCTCGGTAAATCAGGGACCAGTTTGAGAATGCGCATCACCAAGTCACCTAACTTGGGCTCAGCGGGTAAATCAGCGCCCCATGATGTTAGGTCGACGCCGGTCAGGACAACCTCATTGTACCCACCATCTACGAGGCGCTTGATCTGATCTACAACCACGCCCGCAGGCACCGACCTGGAATTGCCGCGACCGTAAGGAATAATACAGAACGTGCAGCGGTGGTCGCATCCGTTTTGAACTTGTACATAAGCCCGGCTGCGGGTGCCAAACCCATCAATCAAATGACCCGCCGTTTCGGTAACCGACATAATGTCATCCACCTGAACCGGTTCAGTCTGCCCGATCAAATTAGGAGCCATACCAGCCCATATTTCGGGCTGCATCTTTTCGGTATTTCCAATGACCTTTGACACTTCGGGCATTGCCACGAACGTATCCGGTTCGGTTTGTGCCGCGCAGCCAGTGACAATTAGGGTGGCATCCGGATTTTCGCGCCGCAACTTGCGAATTTCTTGCTTTGCTTTGCGCACGGCTTCCGCTGTGACAGCGCAGGTGTTGATGACGACGGCGTTCTGAACACCAGATGCCGCAGCAAGTTCTTTCATCGCTTCGGTCTCATAAGCGTTTAGGCGGCAACCCAGTGTCGTGAATTTTGGCGCGTTCATTTGTGCCATATCCCGCTGAACACATGCGCCGTCGGTCCTGTCATCCAAACACCATCATCGCGCCAATCGATTTGGATCGTTCCGCCATCTAGATCAATGCGCACCGCCCGCCCCGTCAGCCCGTTGCGGTGTGCGGCAACTGCCGTAGCGCAGGACGAAGACCCAGACGCCAGAGTGACCCCGACGCCGCGTTCCCAAACGCGCATTCTTAGATGATCTTTCGCAACGACATGTGCGAACTGAACATTGGTTCGGTCAGGGAACAGGGCATGATGTTCGTGCAGAGCACCCAAGACCTCAAGATCGACGGCTTCCGCATCCGGGACGAAAAAAGTGCAATGTGGATTTCCCATGCCAGTGGCCAAGGGTGCGCCTTCGATCGGCAATGCGTCAACATTCACGTCACGTGCAAGCGGAATTTCACGCCAATCAAGCTGCGGCTGGCCCATGTTTACAGCCGTCTGTCTATTCCCCGCGTCACAAGCCAACAGCGTTCCGCGTTCTGTAATGAGGGTCACATCCGTTTGGCCGGTTTCATCCATAATGTAGCGCGCAATGCAGCGTGTGGCGTTGCCACAGGCCCCCGCTGTGCTGCCATCCGCGTTATAGAACGTCAACGCCACGTCGGCCTTACCGCCGTCAGACATCACCGCGAGCTGGTCAAACCCTACGCCGCAATGCCTATCGGCAATCGCGGCAATCTGTGCAGGATCAACACACAACGCATCCCTACGGGCGTCAACGATGACGAAATCGTTGCCAAGCCCATGCATCTTCATGAAAGGCAGACCGGATGAATTGTTCTGTGTCATGTTCGGGCATATAAGGGAGCTGTTGAAATGAATCCAGCGTTGCGGATGGATTAGGGGTTGACCCGTCCGGCCATCATTTCTAAATGCAGCCCTCGTGGGCCGTTAGCTCAGTTGGTAGAGCAACTGACTTTTAATCAGTAGGTCGATGGTTCGAACCCATCACGGCTCACCACTTTATCAATGTGTGACGACTCTTCGTCTTTGACCATTTTGGTCATGTTGTTGGTCATTATAGCCAGTAACTTCGGACATTCGGTTGAACCGAGCGCTTGCCGCTCTTGCGAGTGTTTCTGGTCGGCGCTGGGCGTATTTCGTTGAAAAACTCGCCCTTGATTGC
>CAYOSK010000157.1:0-5613 GCA_964406585.1 uncultured Octadecabacter sp.
TCCCTCATCGCCCTCACGGCAACGGCAGTCCAACACGAAATTTATCAAGACGTGTGCAGTCGCACCGCAGTTAAGGGCAAACAAACTCGGTCGTGATTTCAGCGACTTGTACAGCGCCCGTTTTGGCCAGCCCACAGAAATCACGATCCGCCGCGACATCCGCAACAGTATATGTTTCCGTTAGGTTGTCTGCTGAAAGTGCCAAGTTCGATGTCACGGACCCGCGTTGGCCAACTGGGCCATAGTGCGTTCCGTTGACAGCAAAATAAACTGCACCTGATTCACCAATCCGAAGCGTTGCTGCTTCTTCGGTTTGCGGCACATCAAATGTATCACCTGCCGTCATCACAGCTTCGTATACAACCGATCCATCCGCAGCGCGAACGCGCACCCAAGCATCACGCACGGCGACCAATTGCACCCCGGGTCGTGCAGGCTCTGTCACCTGAACCCGACCGGGTTCCAGTGGCGCAATACCGTCTGTCGATGCATCGGCGAATGCTACATCAGCGTCCGTTGCAAGAACGCCCCCACTGCGCGGGTCAAGCGTTGCAATCGGGCCATCACGTGGCACCAAAACCGGCGCATCGAGCGCTTGTGGGCGGTATAGGCGATCCAAGGCTTCTGGCGAAGGCGCGTCAAATCCGGCGACAACATCGACACCTGCATCAACAGCACCAAAGCCGCCACCGGCCAATGGATCAATATCCGCGACAACGGTTGGCGTGTTTTCAACCGGCGCAAGCTGTACCTTTTGCACTTCTTGCAAAACGGTGTACCCACCGTATCCCAAGCCGCCGATCAACGCGATCAAGACCGCAAATGACCCAATCGCGCGCGGTTCAACGCCAGACAACATTGCGTCTCCGGCAGGAACAAACGGCGTAGACGGCGTTGCGAAAATATCTTTCTGCTGTAGGCGGATCGGTTCAGCAACCACCTTCGCACCCGATGCTTGATCGGACATGCCATGCGCAGTCGCAAATCCAGATTCGGTACAGAACGTATCGAACGCCCAATCAGGATCCATATTCAAATAACGTGCATAGGATCGAACGTACCCAGCAATGAACCCCGGCGTGTCAAAGGCTGTTGGATCGGCGTTTTCAATCGCAGCAATGTAGGCCGCCTTGATCTTAAGTTCGCGTTGGACGTCCAAAAGGCTTTTGCCCAACGTTGCGCGCTCACCACGCATCAAATCGCCAAGGCGTAGTTCAAACGCGTCGAAACCGGCCGTTTCAGCGACCGGTTCTTCTGTTGTGCGTCTGAACCCTCTACGGATCATACGTTATCCTTACTTCACTGCCCTTCGAGCATCATGACGGCCCTTAAACCGGCTGCGATTCGCCCCAACGCCGGTTCCTTACGCCCTTATTAGCACAAGAAAAACCCTTTTGCATATGCAGAGAAATTAGCCCGCAAGCTCGGCGCGATTTAGCGCACAATGCGACCACAGCGTGTCCAGCGCCTTAACCAAAGCGTCAATTTCTTTCGGGCCATGCACAGGGCTGGGTGTGAAACGCAGCCGTTCGGTTCCGCGTGGCACGGTTGGGAAATTGATCGGCTGGACGTAAATGCCATGATCTTGCAGCAGCATGTCGGACAGTTTCTGTGTATGCACAGGATCGCCCACAATGAGCGGCACGATGTGGCTGCCGTGATCAATGATTGGCAATCCAAGACCGCGAAGTCGCGTTTTCAGGATCTTTGCTTGGGTTTGTTGGGCATCCCGCAAGCCTTGGTCGGTCTTTAGATGCGCAACTGACGCAGCCGCACCTGCTGCCACAGCGGGCGGGATCGACGTCGTGAAAATAAACCCGGGCGCATAAGACCTTACAGCGTCACACATTTTTGCGCTGGCGGCGATGTAGCCGCCCATGACACCAAATGCCTTGGCCAAGGTGCCGTTGATAATATCGATCCGCCCCATCAGACCATCACGTTCCGCAATCCCGCCACCGCGAGGCCCATACATGCCTACGGCGTGCACTTCGTCGCAGTAGGTTAGCGCGCCGAATTCATCCGCGATATCACACAGCTGCGCCAATGGGCCGAAATCACCATCCATTGAGTACACTGATTCAAACGCGATCAATTTGGGCGCCGCCGGGTCATCCGCCGCCATCACACGGCGCAAATCGTCCAAATCGTTGTGTTTGAACACCCGCTTGTCGCCGCCATTGCGCCGAATGCCTTCGATCATCGACGCATGATTCAATTCATCTGAATAAATGATCAGCCCCGGAAACAACTTTGGCAGCGTTGATAACGTGGCGTCATTTGCAATGTAGGCAGACGTAAACAGAAGCGCGTCCTGCTTACCGTGTAAATCCGCAAGTTCGGCTTCAAGCCGTTTGTGATAAACAGTGGTTCCCGAAATATTGCGCGTTCCACCAGACCCTGCCCCTGTCGCGTCCAAGGCGCCGTGCATTGCATCCAAAACCATCGGATGTTGGCCCATCCCCAAATAGTCATTTCCGCACCAGACAGTGATATTCTTTTCTTCACCCTGCGGGGTGGTCCATACGGCGTGGGGATAATGGCCTTGCCTACGTTCAATGTCGATAAACGTGCGGTACCTGCCTTCGTCATGAAGACGTTCCAAAGCGGCATCCAATTTTTGGTCAAAATTCAATCGTTCGGCCCCGTGGCTGTCTTGGTTGTGCCCCTAATATAATCCCGTCTCTTATCAGACAAGGATTAGAACCTGTCTAAAACGGAACTGGTACGCGATGTCGCATCCCATCCAAATCGAGATGGTTGACGCGACACGTTCCTGTGACACTGTGATGGGGAATAGTCCCACAGGAGTCGCCCATGTCCCTTGATGCAGTATTAACCCAGATCGATACTGATCTGGATGCCGCCCTTGATCGTTTGATGGGGTTGTTGCGCTTACAATCCGTATCCACCGATCCTGCCTACAAAGACGACGTCAACAAAGCGGCAGATTGGCTGGTCGATGATCTGACGTCTCTTGGGGTTCAGGCCAGCAAGCGTGATACACCAATGCACCCGATGGTTGTCGGCCATATTGGCGACACGGGCCCGCATCTTTTGTTTTATGGCCACTACGACGTACAACCTGTTGATCCGATTGAACTTTGGGATCACGATCCGTTTGAGCCCTTTATTGAAGATCGCGATGGTACAAAGGTGATCCGTGGCCGCGGGACATCGGATGACAAAGGCCAGCTTATGACATTTATGGAAGCATGCCGCGCCTGGAAAGCTGTCCATGGATCGTTACCCTGCAAAATAACGTTCCTGTTTGAAGGCGAAGAAGAAACCGGTTCACCAAGCTTGGTACCTTTTATGGAGGCCAACAAGGCGGAACTGACCGCCGATCTGGCCCTGATCTGCGACACGGGCATGGTTGCCCCCGGAGTTCCATCTATCGCCAGCCAATTGCGCGGGATGCTGAAGGATGAATTCACATTGCATGGGCCGGCGATGGATTTGCATTCTGGGCACTACGGCGGCCCTGCGGTCAACCCGCTCAAGGAGATCAGCCGCATCATAGCATCGTTTCACGACGAAGACGGCCGCGTCACCATTGATGGTTTTTATGACGATGTGATCGAAATCGGGGACAACCTGCGCGCCCAATGGCAAACCTGCGGCTTTGACGAACACGACTATATGGCTGGCGCTGGCCTCACGACACCTGCAGGCGAACGCGGTTATTCCATTTTGGAACAACAATGGTCGCGCCCAACGCTAGAAATCAACGGCTTATGGGGCGGCTATCAAGGCGCGGGTTCCAAAACCGTGATTCCCGCCGACGCGCACTGCAAAATCACCTGCCGTCTTGTGGGCGATATGGACCCAGACGACATTCGCGACAAACTGCGCGCCCATGTGCAATCCCAGTTGCGCCCTGATACGCGCATCACGTGGGACAACGACCTAGAAGGCGCACCAGCCAGTCACATGAACACCGACCGCCCCGAATTTGAACAGGCCCGCCAAGCCCTGTCAGATGAATGGAACCGCGACGCTGTGTTCGTCGGCATGGGCGGATCAATTCCAATCGCAGGTCATTTCAAAACCGTGTTGGACATGGACGCGATGCTGATCGGTTTTGCATCCGAAGATGATCGAATCCACTCCCCCAACGAAAAATACGACGTGCAAGCGTTCCATAAAGGGATCAGAAGCTGGGCGCGTGTCTTGGCAGCACTGACATGAGACGCCTGCTAAGACAGCTTTGGATCGTCATCGGCGCGCTTGTCGCTGCTTTTGCGGTGTCTTGGGTGGTCTACATGCCGGACAGCGAACAACGCGGCATATGGCGTGCAGAAACCGGCGGCGCCATTATCACGCTAAACCGCTGGCAGGCAAAACTTTATAGCGAATCTTCAGTATCTTGCGTGCACCAGTTGACGTTTCCAGCGCATATGAAACTGGTCGAGTTAGCCGAAGACGCAACCGTGACCATAGAGGACGAAAAACTAATCCTGCGCGATGGCGGGTCCCTGAACCCTACTCCGTTTGTGCGCATCGGTTCTTTGCCGGACACCTGCGGCCCTGCCAACCCAAACGCCACACCCGTCGAGGTGTTTGATGCGCTGTGGACTGCAATGGACGAACACTACGCCTTTTTTGATCTACACGGCGTAGATTGGGACGCGCGCCTTGCCCTGCGCCCTGATGATGGCCCTACTCTTACGGACGAGACGCTGTTTGAGCTTTTGACACAAACGCTGGAAGGACTGGATGACGGCCATGTACAGCTCGGCTCTCCGCTGGGGTATTATTCGCCGTCTCTGGCGCCAACATGGTTTCCTGATAACGCAGCTTTGGATCGCAATGATCTTTGGCAGGCAGCGCGTGATACGGTGGGGACACCCCTGTCAGGCATCGAATTGACTGCAATGGAATATGTCCTTTTGCCTGACGGCGTTGCCTATGTGATGATCCGCCAGATGGGTATGAATACCCCATTTGGCGCGCAAGAAATATCCGCAAGCGCGCTTGCGTTCGCAGAAATCGCCGACGCAATCCAAACCGCCAAGGCGATCATCATCGATGTGCGCTATAATCCTGGCGGCAGCGATGGACACGCCTTAGGAATTGCAAGCCATTTCACCGCACAACCCGTTGATATTTTAACAAAAACAACCCGAAACGGGGATAGTCAAACGAAACCGTTTACAGCAACACTTCTGCCGTTTGATGACACACCACTGACGCAACCGGTCTTTTTACTAACAAGCAAACTTACCGGATCAGCAGCCGAGATTTTCACAATGGCAATGCGTGAATTGCCCCAGGTCACAACGTTTGGCGAAGCGACGTCAGGCGGGCTCTCAGATATTGCGGGTTTCAAATTGCCCAACGGATGGGATTTGGGCCTATCCCACCAGACATATCGCACAATGTCCGGCGATCTTTACGAAGCAATCGGCATCCCCCCAGATATTCCTTTCGACATTTCCGGCGCAGCCCTGCAAATGGGCGAAGACCCCCTGTTGCGCGCAGCCTTTGCCAACGCACGTGGGCAATGAGCCAGCCAAAAGGGCACAACTTTGTCATTCAAAAAAATTTAAGAAAGTAAGTGGCGCGGTTGACGGGGCTCGAACCCGCGACCTCCGGCGTGACAGGCCGGCA
>CAYOSK010000158.1:0-5600 GCA_964406585.1 uncultured Octadecabacter sp.
ATATGATCGTAAGTCAGTTGAAGCTCCCTAAGAGTGAAGAGATGCGGATCAAAATGCCTAACATCTATCCGAAGAACTAGATGGGAAACACCAGCATCGCAAAGCCCCATTCCGTGCGAAGCAGGCATTCGTGCATAGCGCAGCATCCGTTAAGAAGGGCTCAAAGCAGACTCTCACGAACTACAAGCCCAGCTTCGCTGACGCGCGTTCAGTCTGTGTTCTCTGTCGCGCCTGTAAGCCGCTTGTCCTTGGCCTGAGGTCGACATGCCCCATTTGCGGGACACGGCAGACAAGCCGCAATCGAACTGCTAGGATATCTTTAAGTTCTTGGAGACCAGATCACTGTTTCGCCGCGCCTGCCCCATTCTGCCGAGTTCGGATTTTGAACGAACGAAACGCACCTACGCGTTATTGGGGTTTCGTGCCGCATTTGAATATCCCGAAAGTGGTTATCTGATACTTGAGCGCGATGACGTGGAGCTGCATTTTTTCAGGTCGCCATCACACGTTGCCAAAACCTCAGACCACGGCGTATTTGTTCGCGTGGACGATGCAAATGCTCTTTCGCAGGAATTTGAGGCGCTTAACTTGCCAGAAACGGGACAGCCCAGTTTTGGGAAAGCAGAGGACAAACCGTGGGGCATCTGTGAACTGACCATCTTTGATGACGATGGGAACTTGCTTCGATTTGGTCATATTTTAACGACCTAAACTGACTGCTGTGGGTTCAAGGCCAACCTTGACCCTGCGGACCCCGCCCTATGTCCAATCCCATGACAAAAATCCTGCACAATGATACCTGCCCGATTTGCAGCCGCGAGGTTGCGTCTTATGAAAAACTCGCTCGCAAGAACGGCGTGACGTTCGAAGTGGATGGCCTTGATCAAGCGGGCGCATGGGGGCTGGATGAAGACACCGCCGCACAGGTGTTTCGGGTTCAGCACAATGGCCAGACGTTCGAAGGGGTCGCTGCATTTCGTGTGCTATGGGCGCAGCTGCCCTATTGGCGCCATGTCGCGTGGGTCACCGGCCTGCCTGTGATCCGCCAGATCGGGGAGCTTGGGTATAAATACGCCGCCGCCCCATTCTTATACGGTATGCACAAACGCCGTCAGCGCGCGTCGAGGTAGACCCGCACCGCATCCTGAACACGGCGAAACCTGTCCCCACCCAAATGCGTGCCACCAAACCAGCGTGTGACGACGACGATCTCGCCGCTCACGCTCGCGCGGTCCAGCATGCGCAGGATCACCATGCCTGCGCCGGCCTCTCCGTCGTCGGATTTGATTGGCGTGCCATCGGGTAGGATCAGCCCCCATGTGTTATGGGTTGCTTTGGCAAATTTCTTGCGCCGCTTAAGGGTCTTTAGGAACGCCTTGGCTTCAGCCTCGGACGCGCAGGGCCCGCCCGATACCGCGTATTTCGATCCGCGATCGCTGAATATGTTTTCAAGTACCAGCATGCCTGTCCGCCCTTGTGTGCTGTACAACAAACGAGGGCGGACAGGTCAATCGTTAGTAAGACGGGCCTGTGCCACTTTCGATGGCCAAGCGTAGCGCGATTTCAGGCCATGTCTGGCGGCCATCACGGGCGCGAATTTCGCTCAGCTGTGCTTGCGCGCCGATCAGATCACCCATCGCGACCATGCCTTGCCCCATATAGGACCGCGCAAGGTTGTTGTTGGGATCAAGCGTTAGCGCGGCCGTGTAATAGGCCATGCTGGCATCCACATCGCCGGTCTTGCGCGCGGTGAAGCCGTAATAGGTTTGAACCATGCTGTTTTCTGCATCCAGCCCGTCCAGTACCGCGCGCGCATCGGCGTAGCGACCCGCGTAGGACAGTTCGCGCACGGCATCCATCATCGCGCTGTCATCATTGGTGGATTGATCCGGCGTCATGCAGGTTTGCGTGGCGAGATCAAAGATCAGGCCGTCGGCGCAGGTTTCTGTGGTTTCTGTCGGTGTGGGGGGCGTGCTGTCTTCGGACCCGGCGGCAAAGGTCAGGGTGGGGAGGATAGCCAGAAAGCTGGCGGTGAGAATACGGCGCATTTTGATGTCTCCTATCAGGGCAACGTGACGTGATTGTCTTATAGTCGTAGGGCGCGGGGAGATTGGTTCAATAAAATCTCAACAAATTTGCACCCGCATCGCCCGTGTGCAGATCATAATGACGTGACGGTACAGTATACCCGTGCGCGATGATGCCTAAGTGTGCGGCATGACATTGTGTGATCCCTACCCCACCTATACGCGCGGCGAACGGATTGCAGATGCCGCTGTGCATCTGGCAGGTGTGGTTTTGTCTCTGGCAGGGACCTTGGCTTTGATCCATTGGACAGCCGCTAAGGGCGACGGGGCGGTTGTGACGTCGGTTGGGGTTTACGGTGCCGCGCTGATTGCGTCTTTCGTCGCATCGACCCTTTATCATTTCACCCCGTGGCACGCGACGCGCCCCGTGTTACGCCGCATCGATCATGCAGCGATCTATGTCAAAATTGCAGGCACCTATACCCCGCTGGTCGTGCTGATCGGGTCCGCATTTGCCTACGGCGTGCTTGCGTTCGTGTGGGGCTTGGCCGTCTTGGGGGTGGTTATGAAACTGTTCTTCTGGGCGCGACCAGGTCGTTTGGGTCTGTTGCTTTATGTCGGCATGGGGTGGGTGTCGATTGCGTTGCTGACATCGCTGGCGCCACTGGTTTCGGGCGTGGTGCTGGCGTTGATGATTGCGGGCGGGCTGATCTACACTGCGGGGGCCGGTGTATTCAGCCGTGATACCCTCCGGTTTCAGATGGCAATCTGGCACAGCTTCGTGTTGGTGGCATCCATCTGTTTTTTCGCAGCCATTGTGATTGCCGTCGCGATTTAGCTCAAAAAGGTCAGGTTTTCCTGACGGTATGGATTTGCAGACCTGACGGGCCACCACAACGCACCCTAATGTCGCGCCATTAAACGACCCCAATTTCGAAAACAAATTGTAACCAAACCGCCGCGCGGCATTTTTCGCCGCACCCAAGCGGCGCATTTATTTAACGGAGGCGATTTTGCTCCAAGTTCTTCATATGTTTCCACACGAAATGATCGATGCCATCGGCATTATTGGCTTTGGTTTGTATGTGTTGACCTATGCGTTGCTGACATTCAATCGCATCACATCCCAATCTCCGGCCTATTTTGTCCTGAACATGATCGCGGCCACATTGGTTTTGATCGGGCTGACCCATTCGTTCAACCTCGCGTCGGCACTGATCCAGACGTTCTGGATCGCTATGTCCATCACAGCAATTGTTATGCGGTTGCGAAGCCCAAAGGGCGCTGAACTTGCCTAAGTGTTAAAGCTGGGCGGCAGTTTGGCGCACGATCTGGACACGTTCCGCATTGGGCGGGTGCGTGCCAAGAAACTGATCGCCCGGATCGGGAACGCGGAAAAAGAAATCCGCACCGCGCACGGGATCATACCCCGCGCGGGCCGCGATGATCGTGCCAAGGCGATCGGCCTCAAGTTCGAAATCCTTGGAATAACTGCGCGCGCCGACGGCCGCGCCCAATTCGCGCGCGGTTTGAACTGAATCGCCCCCCCCGCCTGTCACCCCAGCCAACTGCCCGAACACCGCCGCCCCAAGGGCCGCGTTGCGTTGCTGTTGTTCAAGGTGATTTTCGATATGATGCGCAGCCTCATGGGCCATAACAAAGGCAATTTCATCGACATTGCGCGCATCCGCAATCAGCGCAAGCGTGAATGCAATGATCGGGCGGCCTGTATTGTCGACGGTTTGGAACGCATTGGCGGGCATGCCGGGGCGATCATCAATAACGATGTTAAAATCGCAGTTCAGACGCGGCGCACGGTTGCGACATTCGCGTTCTGCGACGGGTTCAAGCTGCGTCACCACGCTGATAAAGGCGCGTGCACGGGCGCGATCATTGTTGGGTATTTCCGCAACTGCATTGCGCGTCAAAGGCAAAGGAACGGGCGCCGCAACCGGGGTTACAGGGGTCACGCCCACGTCTTGGCAGCTGGCAAGGGCAAACGCGGCAACCGCGCAAAGTGCTGCAATTCTCATGTCGGACAATCCTGTTTTCGGGCGCGGTGTTCGCGTGGCTTATCCACAACTTAGCAGGGAATTGCGCGCGGGCCAGCCCCTGTCACGGATCTGTTAGGCAATTAACCGCCCTTGACGGGCCGCGTGGCCACGTCAGGATGGGCCTAACCAAAGGATCGCCCATGTTTACAATCGAACACGAATACGATGCCACCGTCATCACGCTCGTCGATGAAGACGGCCCCTCCCTGCGCGAAGACGTCACAATTGCCGCATTTGAAGATTGCGTCACCGTCACGCAAACCGACACGCGCACAGATATGGCGATCACCGTGACACTGTCCATGAGCCAGCTGCGCGATCTGTCCATGGCATTGGACCTGCCAGAGGGCAGCTATCGTTTGGAAAAGGCCCCCGCATGAGCACCGCCTTTTTCTGGGATGAGCGGTGTTTCTGGCATGGGGGTGGAAATTATGCCGGCATGTTGCCCGTTGGCGGTTTGGTACAACCCACAGCCAGCGGCGGTTTACCCGAAAGTCCCGACAGCAAACGCCGCCTTGTAAACCTGATGGATGTAACAGGCCTGTCACGCGCGCTGGATATGCGCAGCGCCGATATGGCCACGCGCGATGATCTGTTGCGGGTGCATCCGGCATCCTATCTGGATGCGTTCAAGACGGCGTCGGATGCGGGGGGCGGCGAAATGGGGCGGCGCACACCCTTTGGCCCCGGCGGTTACGAAATTGCGGCCCTGTCGGCGGGCCTGTCCATTACAGCGTTGAATGCCGTATTGACGGGGGCCGCAACCAATGCCTACGCGCTGTCGCGCCCGCCGGGACATCACTGCCTGCCGGATTATCCCAACGGGTTCTGCCTGATGGCCAACCTCGCGCTGGCGATCCAATCCGCGCGGGCCAACGGGCTGTGTGATCGTGTGGTGGTGCTGGATTGGGATGTCCACCACGGCAATGGCACCGAAGCCATCTTTTACGATGATCCCGATGTGCTGACCATTTCGATCCACCAAGACCGCAACTACCCCATGGATACCGGTGATTTTGCGGACCGTGGACAGGGCAAGGGCGACGGGTTCAACCTCAACATCCCGCTACCACCGGGCACGGGGCATCTGGGCTATCTGGCGGCGATGGAGCGCATCGTGATCCCGCAAATCACAGCGTTCAAACCCGATGTGATTGTGATTGCCTGTGGATACGACGCCGCAGCGATTGACCCGCTGGGCCGGATGCTTGCCACCGCAGAAACCTTCCAGATCATGACACGGCACGTCATGGAACTGGCCGATGATCTTTGCGACGGCCGGCTGATGATGGCCCACGAGGGTGGCTATTCCGAAGTCTACGTTCCGTTTTGCGGTCACCACGTGCTGGCCGAAATGGCGGGCAGCACCATTACCGCCCCTGACCCGTTTGGAGAAGTGTTCCCGCTGCGCCAGCCGAGCGAAGCGTTTGATCGGTTTGTACAAAGCCAGCTAGACGACATTCGCACCGCGCTTTGACAGATCATTAATGCGCACAGGTGTCGCGAACCGGAATCCGTT
>CAYOSK010000159.1:0-4961 GCA_964406585.1 uncultured Octadecabacter sp.
GAATTGGGGCCGCCATACGATTGGCACCATCCCATTCGTGCTGGTATTTTCCGCGTGGTTAGGGGCCAGTGGTGTGTTGATCGGACAAGCCGTTGGCGGTGTTGTGTTCGGGGTGATCGCGCTGATCGTTGCGCTGCGGGTTATCCGCGATGGAAGCGGTGGATCAGGCGCGCCGGATGCTATCGATAAGCGCAGCTTCAGCTGGATGCACCGCAACCGATAACCGATTGAGCGCGGCATCGACAGCCGTTCGCGTCCGCGTGTCCAGTGGCTGCGCGCGTGGGTAAAGCGGATCGGCACGATCATCAACGACGGGCCCCCACTGGGCCGTCGTTTCAAAGAAATGTGCAGGGCCAGCATCGCCCATCAAGGTTTGAAAACCAGCAATGACCACGTCGAGGTAACTCAGCAATATAGGATGTCCGACAGACGGTGGTACGGTTTGTTCCGGGTCTGCTTGATACACGGCCGTTTCGTGACTGAACTGGGCAGACACATCGCGCCGCAAATAAGCATGTTCGCGTTTATCCAGTGCCGTCCAATCGGCGTCTGGCACCTGTGCTGTGATGCCGTGGAGGGTTGTGTCGTGGGGTTCAACGGACAAGAACGCAACTGGGCGCGCGGCGGCGTGAACCCATGTCCGCCGCCAACCCTGCAACGTCGCGGGCTGTGCATTTGGGTAGTCATGCGTCGCGAGGTTCACCAGCGACCCATAGCCAAAGAAGCGCGGCGCGTTCATTCGCGTGCCCTTAGCACTTGGGCGGGTTTTGCGCCCAAAGGTCCAAGCGCAAAGGCAAGGCCCGCAAGCAGTGTCGCGGCCATACCGCCCAGAATGATGGCGCCCGCCGACGACCAAATCGGCGTGTAATCGGTTTCCATAATAAAGGTGCTGACGGCCCAACCGCCCGCAATTCCCGCTGCCAAGGCGACAAGTCCGGCGGCTAATCCCAATAGGGCCGCGCGCAGTGCGAAGCTGCGCAGGATTGTACCGCGTGACGCGCCAAGCGTTTTCAGCACCGCAGCTTCGTAAGTTCGCGTGCGCGTGCCTGCGGCAGCAGCCCCGATCAAGACCAAGAACCCGGTGAGCAGTGTCGCCAACGCGCCATAGCGGGTGGCGGCTGATATGCCAGCTAGCAATGTGACAACCTGATCGATCGCATCACGCACCCGAATGGCGGTGATGTTTGGGTAAGCGGTGGCCAAGTCACGCAATATCGCCGCTTCTGCTTGCGGTGATGAATAAACAGTGCTGATCCAGCTGTGCGGCGCGCCTTGCAGCGCGCTGGGGTTCATGGACATGATGAAACCCATCCCTGCGTCTTCAAACGACACTTCGCGAAAGGAGGCCACGGTTGCGATGATGTCGCGTCCAAGGATGTTGGTTGTGATTGTGTCGCCAATTTGCAGCCCCATTTCTAGCGCCTCTTCGGCTGCAAAACTGACCAAAGGCGGACCCGCATAATCGGCGGGCCACCACTGTCCTTCTGTGATGATTGTACCATCGCGCGGCTGGGCGGAATAGGTTACCCCGCGATCCCCTTGTAAGACCCAGTGATCGGTGAAATCGCGGGCGGGCATTCCGTTAATTTGCGTAATGATGCCGCGCAGCATGGGGGCGGCTTCGTAGTCGCTGACGGCAGGGTCATTGTCCAACCGCGCGCGGAATCCATCAATTTGGTTTGGCTGGATATCAACGAAAAAGTAGCTTGGCGCGATGTCGGGCAATTCGTTTTCAATTGATCCGCGCAGATTGCCATCGATTTGTCCCACAGCCGCTAAGACGGCAAGCCCTAAGCCCAGCGACAACACCACTGAGGTTGTTTCACCCCCGCGTGCCCCAATTGCACCCAATGCGAAACGCAAGGTGGGGCGGCCGCGTGACAGTCGGCGAAAACGCCGGGCGGTCCATCGCGCAAAGGCCGCCGCGGCAATTAACAAGGCCAAAGCAAACAGAATGCCACCTGCCGTCCATAAGGTCAGGAATGCGGTGCCCGAAAACCCGATCGCGGTGCCGATCAATACCACCAAAAGCGCCAGCGTGGCGATCACATAGCGCCACGCTGGCAGGGCAGAACCTGCCCCGAATGCATCGCGAAACAGGTTCGCGGGCTTGATGTCTTCGGTCCGCGCAAGGGGCCAGAGCGTGAATATTAACGCAGCAAGAAGGCCATAAATCGCGGCTTCGATCAGCGGGGCCGGGTGCAGAGTGAATTCGGCTGGAATTGGCAAGCGGGCCTCGATGATGGGGGCAAAGGCCAGTGGAATTGCGGCACCAAGGACGACGCCCAAGGTCACCCCAACGAGTGTCAGAACCCCGATTTGGAAAAAGTAGGTCAAAAAGATCGTGTGCCGCGTGGCCCCTAGGGTCTTAAGCGTCGCAATCACAGCCGATTTGCCGCTGAGATAGCTTTGAACAGCGGCTGAAACGCCGACGCCGCCCACGGCGAGCCCCGATAGCCCCACAAGAATCAAGAAGGCACCGATGCGATCGACAAATCGTGACACGCCCGGTGCGCCCGCCCGCGCATCGCGCCAACGCAGACCAGAATTTTCAAACAGGGTTTCGGCTTGTGTTTCCAGGGATTGTAAATCGGCACCGTCTGGCAACATAAGGCGGTAGTTGCTTTCCATCAGCGTGCCTTCTGCCAAAAGCCCTGCGTCGGCAAGATCATCCAATAGAACCAGTGTGCGCGGGCCGAGCCCAAACCCGCCGCCCGAATTATCGGGGTAAGACACAAGGATCGCTGACAACACAAATTCTTGTGCGCCAAGGTTGAATGTATCCCCCACGCTCAGGCCGAGGCGATCAGCCAGAACACGTTCCATCACGCCGCCGGGCAAAGATTGACTGCCTGCAAATGCGGCCGCAAGGGGCAGGGGCGGGTCCAAAACAGGAGCGCCAATGAGGGGGTAAAGATCATCGACAGCTTGGACTTGGGTCAGGCCGCGTTCGACGGTATCGCGGTTGACCACCACCATCGAGCGAAAATCAACGGTTTCTGAGACATCTGTCGCGATGGAGGCCATCCATTCGGCCTCGGTATCGTTGGCGAAGCGGTACGTAAACCGCACAACAGCATCCCCGCCCAAAAGGGACGCGCCTTCGGCTTCTAGCCCGGCTTGGATCGAGGCGCGAACTGTGCCGACAGCCGCGATGGCCGCGACGCCCAATGCGAGGCAGGCCAAAAAAATTCGAAACCCGCGAAGTCCGCCACGCAGTTCGCGTTTTGCAAACGTCCAGGCGAGGCGCGCTGTCATTGGGCGGCCAATTGTGCAGTGTCGATGCGCCCGTCCCGCAGCCGGATGACACGGTCGCACCGCGCGGCCAGTTCGTTGGAATGGGTGACCATAATCAGGGTCGCGCCGTGCTGTTCGCGCAGACCAAATAACATGTCGATGATGGCGGCGCCGTTTGTTTCATCAAGGTTTCCAGTGGGTTCGTCGGCCAACAAGACCTTCGGGCGGGCGACAGATGCGCGCGCCAATGCGACGCGCTGTTGTTCGCCGCCTGACATTTGTGCGGGGTAGTGGTGGGTGCGGTGGGCCAGACCAACGGCGTCCAATTCTGCCTCGGCGCGGGCAAAGGCATCTTGGGTACCGGAAAGTTCCAGAGGGGTTGCGACGTTTTCGAGCGCGGTCATTGTCGGGATCAGGTGGAAAGATTGGAACACGACCCCCATATTATCCCTACGAAAGCGCGCGAGGTCATCTTCACCCAATGCGGTGATGTCGGTGTCCAGCGCTTTGATCGTTCCCGTGGTCGCGGTTTCCAACCCGCCCATAAGCATCAGGAGAGAAGATTTGCCAGATCCGCTTGGCCCGACGAGCCCTAATGTTTCCCCGTCTTCGACGGTCAACGAAATGTCATGCAGAATGTCAACTTGTCCGGCATTTCCGGATAAGGACAATGACACATCGGTGAGGGAAAAAGCGGTCATGCAGATCTCCTTTGGTGAACGTGGCGGTTCAGTTTCATATGGGGCGTTCCGCGTGGCTCGCAACCTGTGTTTGGGGTTCATTTTAGGTATCTTTGCGCAAAGCATTGCTGCACAGGCCGAAACGATCACCGTGGCGGCATTAGGTGACAGCCTGACCCAAGGGTATGGTTTGGTTCAAGAGGACGGATTTACCGCGCAATTGCAAGACTGGCTGCGCGCTCAGGGCGCTGACGTAGATGTGATCAATGCGGGGGTTTCCGGGGACACGACGGCAGGCGGGCTCAGCCGCGTTGCTTGGACCCTGACACCAGACGTTGATATGATGATCGTTGCGCTTGGCGGCAACGATCTGTTGCGCGGTATTGATCCGACGGTAAGCCGCGCAAACCTTGATGGAATCCTGGCCGCAGGGCAGGGCGCCGGCGTTGATATGTTGTTGGTCGGAATGGAGGCGCCACTGAACTATGGTGCTGATTACAAAGCTGATTTTGATCTCATGTATCCAGAGCTTGCCACCGCTTATGACATCCAGCTTTACCCAACATTTTTCGACGGGTTGATACAAGGTGACGACATTAGCGGCGCGCGCGCCACGTTTATGCAGGCGGATGGCATTCACCCCAACCGCGATGGCGTCGCACGCATTGTCGCTGCGATGGGGCCAGTCGTGTTGGCTGTGATCGGCGATTAGACATTGCCTGACGCGAAGTAGATGTCTTGTACGGTGGACGTGATGCCGGCTGAAGATTACCGTTGCGTGACATGCAGATTGGAGAACCAAATATGTCTATCGCAAAAGTTACCGAAGTAATCTCATCCTCTTCCAAATCGTTTGATGATGCCGTTGAAAACGGTATCGAACGGGCATCTAAAACCCTTAAGGGCATCACAGGTGCATGGGTCGCGGATCAGAAAGTGACCGTCAAAGATGGTAAAATCGATGAATACCGCGTTCTGCTGAAAGTCACTTTCGTTCTGGATGACTAAGAACTGACCATAGTGCTAATGAAACGGGCGCAAAGA
>CAYOSK010000159.1:4971-5461 GCA_964406585.1 uncultured Octadecabacter sp.
CGCCCGATTCTTGTGGATGGGAAGGATGCAAAGGGTTTCCCCCTGCGGTTGCTGACGCGGTCTTGTAGATTGGGCGTAGCAAGTATGGGGATATATGATGTTTAAGTTTCTATTCGGAAAAGCTGGAATAACGACCAAGATTGAAAACCAGCGAGATACCGTTGCGCGCGCAGTGGATGAACTGAATGCCGTTTTGGCACTGATGGCAGACAAGCCTGTCGTCGGCGTCGATCTCAACAGCGGCCTCATCACGGTTGATCTGCCCGAACAAATGCCGGACGAAGCTCTGGCGCTTCCTGCACCGGACGAGAGTGCAGAGGCGGCACAGGACGACGTGCCGGAAAACGCAAAAGCCGCGTAAGCTGCTATAATTTTGGAACGAAAAAGGGCGGTCCCATCAAAGGGCCGCCCTTTCTTTGACCGAAAGGTCTAACGCTTATGCGAGTGCGAGGTTAACCGCAGACTCACGGCCGTCGCGGCCAGCTTCAAC
>CAYOSK010000160.1:0-5449 GCA_964406585.1 uncultured Octadecabacter sp.
CGGACATGTTCTCGTAGGGGCCTGCGTCAAAAACCTCAAATCCGGCTTCTTCCAAGGCAGGAATAAGCCCCCCACGGATCGCATTTCCGTCCGCGTCATTTGGCAACAACATTCCAACTTTGCGGTTTGTTTCGACCTTGTTCCAACCATCGATGTAAAGCGGTGCAAAGTCCCCCGCACCGAAGCTGAAATGATATGTCCAGTTGAAAGACTTCTCACCTGGCACGCCGCCGCGACCAAAGAAGAAAGCCTCCCATGGGGCGATGGTTGTGATGGACGGTGTTCCTGCTGCTTCACAGGTATCCGCCACAGGATTGGTGGTTTCTGGCGTTGAAGACGCAATCACAATATCGGGGTTCTGCCCGTTGATCAGGTCCTTTGTCTCTTGGCTTGCCCGAACGGGGTCGGACTGCGTATCGACCATGATGATCTCAATCCCGTAGGTCGTATCACCAATTTGAACGCCCTCGGCGAAGTTGGCATTCATCGCATCTGCAAGCCATGTATCGGCCTCGCCGAAAATGCCAAGCGGGCCAGATCGTGGTCCGACCCACCCGATTTTAATAGTGTCGGCATGGCTGGCGCCAAAGACTTTCGTCGAAAACGCTGGGGCTAATGCTGTTGCCCCTGCAAGTGCCCCGAACTGGCGGCGGTTGAATGTTGATTTTGTCATTTGGTTTCCTCCCTTTTGACGCTGCGCGTTTGGGTTCCTCCTCCCAAAAGCGCAGCAAATTTCTACAAATTGATCCTCGTGGCGGCGCCTACATGTAAGTGGATGCAAATCCGCCATCGACGGGGATGTTGGCGCCACAAATCCAGCGGGACTCGTCTGAACACATAAAGCTCACCACATCGCCGACTTCGTCCGCGAGTGCGGGGCGCACCATACGTTCGGCATCGGCCTGAACGCGTTCTTCGCCGAGCATCTGAACAAAATCTCCGATGATAGGTGTCAGCACGGGGCCGGGGGCAACGGTGTTCATCCGTACGCCGGTTTCCTTGAATGTCGGCAACGCGTTCTGCGCTGTCCAAACAATCAAGGCTTCTTTGAAGTACTGGTAGCAAAAGTCATCCACGACGGGATTGTCAGCCAACCAAGTTTCGCCTGCCGCAAACCCTTCAGCCGCAGCCAAAGCTTTGTGTTGGTCTAACCGCTCTGGCCAGAAAAACCCAAGGATCGAGGCGATGTTCACAATCGAACCGCCCACCTTCATCTTTGGCAGCGTCTTTTCAGTCAGCTCGCGTAGACCGAGGTAATTGACCTTTGCGACCAATTCGCTCGGAGCTGTGCCCGGAACGCCTGCAATATTGCAAAGCCCGTCGAGACCGTCCGGCAGTTGCTTTACAAGGTCTGCAATCGCACCCGTGTCGCCCAAATCAGCCTGAAAAAACTGATCAACCGTCAGCAATGGTTCGTTGCGATCTACGCCGATGACGGTTGCACCGTTTTGGCGCAGAACACGGGCCGTTTCGGCACCGATGCCAGAAGAAACGCCAGTGATGACAATGGTTTTGTTTTGAAGTTTCATGGTTTCTCATTTCTTTATCGGTCCCACTCAGATCCTTCGCAGGACCCAAGTGGGTTCGTTTGTTTGTGATGAATGAAGCGGGCGGTTTAGAACGGGTAGGGCGTGGCTGCTGGTTTGGTTGTCACCCAGACGTACTGCGTGAACTCTTCCCACATCGCTGGGCCAGAAATCCGTGACCCATTGCCCGAGCGACCACGACCGCCAAACGGCGCCAACGGGCTCACGGTTACGGTCTGATCGTTGATGTGTAAGTGGCCGACTTTCAGACGGTTCCCGACGGCGCGCGCGCGTTCCACGTCTGTACCAATAACGGATCCGACCAGACCGAAGTCTGTCATGCTGGCCAGTTCGGCCGCATGATCGTCGTCCTTATAGGTCACGATTGCTGCGACCGGGCCGAAGATCTCTTCGTCAAAAGCCCGCATTCCGGGTTCAACGCCAGACAGCACCGTCGCTGGAAACATCGTGCCGTTGGCCTTGCCGCCCGCGTGCAACGTAGCACCTTTGGCAACCGCGTCTTCAACGATACCTTCGATGCGTTTGCATTCGGATTCCGCAATGAGCGGACCAAGCGCACATTGCTCAGTCGCAGGATTGCCAACTGGCAGGTGATGCGCCTTTGTGGTCAGCGCCTCAACCAGCTTTTCAGCCATGGAGGCGTGCACCAGCGTCATACCCGTCGCCATGCAAATCTGCCCTTGATGCAACCAAGTCCCCCAAGCACAGTTCGAGGCTGCGACGTCGAGATCGGCATCTTCCATGATGATCAAGGAATTCTTGCCACCAAGCTCAAGTTGGACCTTCTTCAGGTTACGCCCGCAGGCTTCGCCAACCTTTGAACCAACATCAGGGGAGCCGGTGAACGTTACCATTGCAATGTTCTTATCTTCGCACAATGCAGCGCCAACATCGGCACCACCTGGTACAATGTGCAACAAATTGTCAGGCAGGCCTGCGTCTTCAAAGATGCGCGCAATGATCACGCCGCCCGAAATCGGCGTCCGTGGGTCAGGTTTGTGAACAACAGCGTTTCCGGTGGCAAGGGCAGCTGCAATCGCACGGATCGACAAGATCAAAGGAAAGTTGAAGGGCGAAATAACACCGACAACACCATGGGCGACACGGATCAGCTCTTCTTTGGCATCGCGGCCATCGACAGATTCTAGAACCTGCGTCGTGTCTTCAGTTGCAGCCGCCGCTGCCGCGCGCACGAAGCCCGCGCCATGTTCGACTTCGATACCAGCTTTGGGTGGAATAGAGCCACTTTCACGAATGATCCATGGGATCAGCTCTTCCGCGTTCGCCTCAAGAATGTCTGCCGCTTTGTTCAGAATGTCTGCACGGGCCTTGGCATCGGTGGCTTCCCATGCGGGCTGGGCTTTTGCAGCAGCCGCCGCCGCTTTGGTAACATCAGCTGCCGTGCCGCGTCCGATCGTTTCAACGAATGATCCATCAGCTGGCGCCAAAATATCGTCGGTCCCACCGCTGGCAGCGGACCATCCGCCGACATAAATCTGGCCTGTCCAAGCCGCTGTATCTAGAAAAAGTGACTGAGCACCGTCCATGGTATTTCCTCCCTATGTGCTTGCAGATCGAAAGCATCATCCTCCAATGACATTTGCTTTCCTGCCTTCACGGAGAAACACCCAAATTGATGATTATCAGCAAGAACATTTGATAGTCTTTGCCAGATTTAGACGTAACTCATTGTTATTATTTTATTTAAATATGTTTATCTCGCAAGACCTATTTAATAATATTATGAAAAATGGATTTTGAAGTTAATAAAATAATGAAACCAGACAATCGCATCACCCTATCTGAGGTCTCTCGAAAGGCCCCACAGATTCTCCAAAGCGGCGACAGTCATCTTCTGGAAGAAGGATCCGCCCCCACGCTCAACGATCTTGCCGGATCGCTTCAATTCGCTTTGGGCGATGGTCGGATCTGGATGAACGATGAGCGCATGGTGCTCATGGAAACGGCCACCCTAGGCGATCTGCGCGCAAAGATGATTGCGGAAATGGGGATGGAGCGGACGCGCAAAAGGGTGATGGAAGTTGGCTGGAAGCAAGGCGTTTACTACGCCAATCTCGTCAAAAAGCGCTTCACCCAAGAAAACCTGACAGCCGCCCTTGCGGCCGGGCCGCGCGTCCACACCATGCAAGGGTTCGCGAAAGTGACCACTCGACGGTTCCAATTTGACGCCGCCAAAAAGGAATACTTAGGCGAATTTTATTGGCACGATAGTGCGGAAGGCACAGAGCACTTCCGCAACTTCGGCGTCTGTGACTGTCCTGTGTGTTGGATGCAGGTCGCCGTGCCGTCTGGATACACAAGCACAATTCTTGGATATCCGGTGATCTTCCGAGAGATCGAATGCGTCGGCCAAGGCGCGCAACGCTGTCTTGTCATCGGCAAGGATGCGGATAGCTGGGGGGAGGACATTCCTGAGTTCGAAACCTTTGGGGTCAAATCAACGCAAAACCGCAAGTCAAAGCCTTGGGCTCCCCCAACGGAGTTTGCACCGCCTTCCAAATCAGAAGTGAAACAGTCCGATGTTGTAGGACGCTCCGCGGCTGTTTCGCGGGCACGCCGTTTGATTCAGCAAGTCGCCCCTTATAATGAACCTGTGCTACTGCTCGGAGAGACAGGCACCGGCAAAGAACACTTTGCGCGTCACTTACACGCGCTGTCCAACAACCCGGATGCACCCTTCATTCCAGTGAATTGCTCAGCTTTCACCGGCGCATCTGATCCTGAACAAAACCGCCTATTTGGGGAAGGTGGTCTTATAGAAACCGCGCATAGCGGTACCCTGTTTCTAAATGATGTCACCGCGCTCGCACCTAATCTGCAAGCGCGACTGGCGCTTTTGATGGCGGCCCAAGACTTGCCCTTCCGGCTCGTCTCAGCAACCGGAGAACAACCGGTCGACGCCGTAACAGACGGGCGTATGCGCGCTGATCTTCATTACCTTTTGTCGATCCTGCCGATCCAAGTCCCGCCCTTGCGTGATCGACTTGATGACCTGCCAGAACTGATCGAGCATTTCCTTGAGCTTCATTGTAAGCGGCACCAGAAACAAGTTCAGGGGTTGTCCTCCGCCGTCTTTGATATGTTGCTGCGCTATGATTACCCGGGAAATCTGCGTGAGCTGTCCAATATGATTGAGCGCGGTGTCATCTATGCAGACGCCAGTGGCTTGATCGACATCAGCAATATTTTCACGGGTATTGAAAAGGCGCCAAGGGTTGTGGGACGTGTGCAAAAAGACGGCGATGTCTATCGGCCCAAAACCGTATCCGATGTCAGGGGCGAACGGACCTTTGAAGAGATGGAAGCCGGGGTCATTCTACAAGCCTTAGATCAAGCCGACTGGAATATTTCTGCTGCCGCTCGCAATCTCGGCCTGACGCGCGCAAAGCTCGATTATCGAGTTAAGAAATTCCAACTAAAGGAAGGCGATTAACTCGGACTGAACTCCGCCTTTGTGAAGAGTTATTGGCTTTCGCAAATTCCATTAGCCACTGTCCGATCGCAAATTCCGAGGGAGTGCCCGGCTCCAAGAATTTGCGAATAAGGCCCATTGGCGTCGTTCGGCATAAAAGCAATCGCCGACCCGCACCTTGCCGCGACTGTCTGATCAACCAAAGCCCTGAGCCGTCGCAATGCTTGCCCATGGGGCCGTATTTCAAGAATTGGATTGAAAGGCGGTTCCTTGCACGCAATTTCTGTCCCCCCAATATCCACTTTTTACCATTGGATAATGGATGGACAGGACAAGACAAAGTGAGTCGAGAAAATCAAAACCTAAGGTGGATAGGGATATTATTATTCGAGCAAAAGCATTAAAGAACAAGGCGTTGGTGCCGCTGATAGGACTCGAACCTACGACCCCATCATTACGAATGACGTGC
>CAYOSK010000161.1:0-5357 GCA_964406585.1 uncultured Octadecabacter sp.
ACACGAATACGCCCTGGTTTCACCAAAGCCGCGGCAAGGCCGCGCGACTTGAAAAACCGCGCATGCCAGAGCCATTTGTCCAGCCGCAGAGAGGCCGCAGCGGCGCTCAATCCTTCTTGAGCCCCGCCAGCGCTGCCGCAAACGGATTGTCAGGGTCGATTGCTTTTTCTTTCTTGGGCGGGCGCGCCGAGAAATTTTGCGCTCGGTCCCGTTGGGGTTTTCCACCCTTTTTGCCTTTGGGTGGCCCTTTGCGTTGCGGGCGGTCGTTTTGCGGGCGTGGTTGACGTTTCGGAGCCCAAGCAAAGGTGTAAAACACTTCCATCTCGGGGCCTTCATCGGCAGGAGCATCGTCCGCGGACGCGGTTTCCCCTTCCGGGATCGGGTTTGCAATGGGCGCGTCGGCATCGTCAGCCGGTGCGGCGGGCGCTGCCTTGACCTTTTCGCGTTCGCCTTTTTCGGCCTTGTACCCCAGTCCGCCCATAAGGTCAGCAAACTGTTCTAGCGTCATGCCCGTGATCGACAACATATCTGCCGTGGCCTCAAACCCGCCGCGGGTGTCTTGGTCGCGCAACATATCCGCCAATCGTTCCAGCATATCGATCCGGATCGCACGCGCACCTGCCGCACGGTAGCCTGACATCGTATAGGTACCTTCGGGCAGCCCATTAATTGTCGGAACGGTCACCAAACCGGGTGGTGGTGCTTCTGGAAAATCCTGCAACCCTTTGGCAAGAGACCACAAAACAAGACGCAGTCGCGTAGGTGCAGGTTTCAACAACAGCGGCATGAAGATCGTGAATTGCCCGAACCGAACGCCATGTTTGCGCAAAGACCCGCGCGCATCCTGGTCCAGCGCCTTTACATCCGTCGCGACGTCCCCGCGTGTGACGACTCCAAAACCTTCGGCCAGACGGAACGCAAACCCTTTGGCAAGGCCCGTCAGTGTGTCATCGGCGTTCATCTTCAACATGGGTTCGAACGCGGTGGCAATTTTACGATCGATGAAATGTTGCAATCGGCGCTGCACCTTTTCTGCGACGTCTGTACCAGCTTCATCGTCAACAAATGCAACAACCGTCGGCTTTAACGCGTCTTGGCCAGCGACAAGTTTACCCACCGCATCAGTGCCCCACATCAGGCCACCCTGTTCGGTGAAATCAATCTCCGTGTCAGGCGCGTTGTAGAAACGGTCAGCGCGCAGATGAAACTGCGGCGCGAGCGCCTGAATAGATGCGGCACGGATCGTTTTTGCCTCTTCTGGCGTGGCGTTCTTGTCCTGCCGGAACCGGAAACCTTCGATCTTACCTACAAACTGTCCTTCGACAGTTACTTCGCCTTTGTCGTTCACGTCGGCCACGAGGCCCTCCTTTTGATTGAGCCGCCGAAGGAGCACGCTCGTCCGCCGGTCCACAAATCTTTGGGTCAAACGCGCGTGTAGCGCATCTGATAGTCGGTCTTCTACAGCGCGCGTTGCTTCGCGCCAATGGCTTTCGTCTTTCACCCAGCCTTTGCGCTGCGCAACGTAGGTCCATGTGCGAACATAGGCCAACCGTTTAGACAAGGCATCAATGTCGCCATCTGTGCGATCAATGCGATTGACGCGGCCCGCAAGCCATTCATCGGGCACGCATCCTTTTTCATGCAAAAAGTTGTATATGTCAGTCAGCAACAACGCATGTTCCGCGCTGCTGATTCCTCGAAAATCCGGGATGCAGCAGACATCCCAAAGCAATTGCACCGACGGCCCATCCGTTGCGCGCGCGGCCACTTCGGCGTCAGACGACACGGCCTTTAGCGCGCCGAGGTCATCGCTTTCGCGGACACGGGTTAGCCATGGATCATCTGTGCGTTCTTCAAGGGTTGAAATAAGTCGCGACACCGACCCGAACTGCAAACGGGCGTTGCGCCATTGCAACTTTTTCACTGGGGCGAACTGGTTGGTCTGGATCGCGTCAACCACCCCATCATCCAATGTCGGTGCTTCGCCGGTCACGCCAAACGTACCCTTGTTCATATGCCGCCCCGCGCGACCCGCAATCTGGGCCAACTCATTGGGCATCAAATGGCGCATCCGGCGGCCATCGAATTTTGTGATGCTGGAAAACGCCACGTGATCAATATCAAGGTTCAGACCCATCCCAATTGCATCTGTCGCGACCAAATAGTCTACGTCACCGTTTTGATACATTTCGACCTGCGCATTGCGCGTGCGGGGCGATAACGCGCCCATAACCACAGCTGCACCGCCCTTTTGACGGCGAAGAAGTTCGGCAATCGCATAGACATTTTCAACTGAAAACCCAACGATTGCGGATCTGGCAGGCATGCGGCTTATCTTTTTGGAACCTGAATAGGTAAGCGTGCTAAACCGTTCCCGTTTTAAGAATTCCGCCTCAGGAACCATCGAAGCAATCGCACCCCACATCGTTTCCGCGCCCATAAACAATGTCTCGTGCAGACCGCGCATCCGCAAAAGCCGGTCGGTAAACACGTGGCCGCGATCCAGATCAGCGCACAGCTGGATTTCATCGACGGCGACAAAATCCGCTCCGATGTCTTGTGGCATCGCCTCTACGGTGCACACCCAATAAGCTGCGCGCGGTGGCACGATACGTTCTTCGCCAGTGATCAACGCAACAACGGATGGGCCGCGCACGGCAACAATCCTGTCATAGACCTCGCGGGCCAACAGCCGCAGGGGCAAACCAATCACGCCAGATTTGTGGCTTAACATGCGTTCGATTGCATAATGTGTCTTGCCAGTATTGGTCGGGCCCAAGACAGCCGTCACGCGGCCACGATCAGATCGGGGGGTATGCATGGGTTTTTCCCCGATTTCGAGCGCTAGAGCGCTTCGCCAGCCAATTGGGATTGCAAACGTTCGATGACGCCTGCAACTTCGGCGTCTGCCGGGGCAAATTCCGCCACTTGCTGCCACACCTCTAGCGCATCACCAGGTCGCCCCAGTTCTTCAAGAACAACAGCAACTCCTGTCATCGCGCCAAAATGGCGCGGTTCAAGCACTAAGGTTTGGCGCAAATCGTCAATCGCTGGACCATAAAGGCCAAGCTGATAATAGGCCGTCGCCCGTCCATGATAGCCTTCGGCAAAATCAGGCGCATGATCCACAAGCGCTGTGAAATGTTCCACCGCGACCTCGGGCGTGCCCTCTTCGATGGCCTCTTCGCCACGCCGCAACAGCAAATCCATCGCCGCAGAACCTGATTTGCTCCATTCGGTGATGATTTCGTTTTCGATTCGATCAACTTCAGCGGGTTCAGCCTCTAATAAGCGTTCAAACAACAGGTCCAAACGCTGAGAATCAGCAAAGCTAGGTGTGGAAAACCCTACTCCCAATAAAAGTGCCGCAGCGATAGAATTGTGAAGATTAAACGATATGCGCATAGTGCAAGTGTAGCGCATCCCGCGCGAGGCACCAGAGGGGACAGGTCACGAAAGTGAGCGCCCTTAGAAAAAGGATGAAGACACTATGAGCGACGTAATCAACCAAGCCGTTGCAGCGTTGAACGCCAAAATGGGCGACGGCGGTTTTGACGGAACAGCAAAATTCGACATCGAAGGCGAAGGCGCGATTGTCATTGACGGCGACGGCGCCCGTGCATCAGATGATGATGCTGACGTCACGCTGTCTGCAAACGCAGAAACGTTCCAGGCGATCCTCGAAGGCGACCAAAACCCAACAGCGGCCTTCATGACCGGGAAACTCAGCGTTGATGGCGATATGGGCTTGGCGATGAAACTTGCCGGAGTTCTTGGCTAAATGACACAGAATGCGCCCTATCATGCTGATATTGCAGGTAATCCAAACGGTATCTGCAATTGGATTACGACGCAGGATGGGGTGCGCATTCGTGTCGGCCACTGGCCGCTTGAAAATGCAAAAGGGACGGTCCTGATTTTTCCGGGCCGAACCGAATACGTTGAAAAATACGGCCGCAGCGCCGCAGAATTTTCGGAACGTGGTTTTGCCGCGGTCGCGATTGATTGGCGTGGGCAAGGCATCGCCGATCGCCTGTTAGACAACCGCGCGGTTGGACATGTCGCCGATTTTTCGGATTATCAAAAAGATGTGGCAGCCGTGCTGGCCCATGTGGAAACCCTTGGGCTACCAAAGCCCTACCATTTGCTCGGACATTCTATGGGTGGATGCATCGGGTTGCGCGCGCTTTACGAAGGGCTCCCTGTCGAATCTGCTGCATTTTCTGCCCCCATGTGGGGCATTCAAATGTCACCAGCTTTGCGCCCTATCGCGTGGGGGCTCAGCTCGGTTAGCAAACCGCTTGGCTTTAGCGGCGTGTTTGCGCCCGGTCAGCAGGCCGAAACATATGTTTTGCGCGCGGATGCCGATGACAATACCCTAACGTCCGACCCAGAAAATTTCGGAATTCTACAAAACCAGCTCAAGACCCATCCTGATTTGGCATTGGGCGGCCCGTCTTTGCATTGGCTCAACGAATCCCTGCGCGAAATGCGCAAGCTGTCCCAAGAACCGTCGCCTGATGTGCCTTCTATTACGTTCCTCGGAAGCGACGAAGCCATCGTAGACCCTGCCCGTATTCACGAACGGATGTCGAAATGGGCGTGTGGTGAATTGGTGATTTTGGATGGTGGACGCCACGAAGTGCTGATGGAAACCAAAACGCTGCGGGACCGTGTGTTTGACGGCGCCGCTGACTTGTTCTGCCAAAACGCAGCATAGACTTCCCTACATGCCGTGAATGCCCTTGGCCGCCATGATTGCGCCTTGGCGCATCCAGGTGTGTTCGGATGCAACAACATAGGTTGTCACCCCGTACTTGGCCCAATCCGCTGCTTTTTGGGCGTCCGGCACCCACGACACGAACCCTTTGCCTTGATCCATGCAAGCCCGACCAATCCGTTCCAATGCGCGGGGCAGATCAGGATTATTTAGACTGCGGTGCCCGTAACCCACGCTAAGATCCGCAGGCCCCGCAAACAACGCATCAATCCCGTCCACGGCCGCAATGTCTTCGCACACATCCACGCCTTCGGGTTCTTCGATTTGTGCCATAACGATGGTTTGCGCGTCTTGATCCAGCACCTGCGCCATAGATTGCATCGTGAAATCCGCCCAGCGGGTCGATCCAGCAAATCCGCGCCCGCCGCGCCCAAAATGCGCAGAGGTCGCCAAAGCCTTTGCCTTATCCACCGTATCCACATGAGGCACGACAACCCCGACAGCCCCAGCGTCTAGCGCCATCAGGACATTCTCTTGTGATCCGCTCGGAATACGAACAAGCGCTGGAAAGTCCAACGCTCTCGCCACAGCAAGGCACGCATCAAGGCGCCCGCGGTCAAATGCAGCGTGTTCCCCA
>CAYOSK010000162.1:0-5324 GCA_964406585.1 uncultured Octadecabacter sp.
AAGGCGTCCTCGCCGCCGATCTGCAAACCCTGAACGATTTCGATTTCGTCTGATCAAATACAAACAGCGGTGACATAATTGGCGGCCCCAAACGGGGCCGTCTTTTCGTCATTCAGATCGCATCAAACGCAATCATGAACTCCGCCGGCTACTTTGATGCATCTTCGCCGCGCTTTACGGCATTCCAGAGCAAATCCATTTCCTCCAGATCGCTGTCAGCGGGGGTTTTGCCCTGCTTTGCCAAAGCATCTTCGATGCCTTCGAACCGACGGGTGAATTTGGCGTTTGCCTTGCGCAAGGCGTCTTCGGGATCAACGTTAAGATGGCGGGCAAAATTGGCCATGACAAACAATAGATCGCCGACCTCTTCGATCACTTGCGCTTGTGTCAGCGTATCGCGCGCCTCAACCACTTCGGCGGCTTCTTCAGCGATTTTATCAATCACGTGACTTACATCGGGCCAATCAAACCCCACCCGCGCCGCCCGTTTCTGAAGTTTCAGCGCCCGCAATAGGGCAGGCAGCCCGATGGCAACACCGTCCAGCGTTCTTCCTTCGTCGCGGCCCGCACGTTCCGCGGCCTTGATGGATTCCCAATCCGCACTTTGTTGATCGCTGGATTTATTGCGGTTCTCATCCCCAAACACGTGGGGGTGCCGCGCGACCATCTTGTCACTCATTGTGCGCGCGACGTCCGCAAAGCCGAACGCGCCCGCGTCTTGCGCCATCTGCGCATGAAACACCGACTGAAAAAGCAAATCCCCCAATTCGCCCTTCAGATCATCCATATCGTCACGATCAATCGCATCGGCGACTTCGTAGGCTTCTTCGATGGTATAGGGCGCGATTGATGCAAAGGTTTGTTCTATGTCCCACGGGCAGCCCGTTTCAGGATCACGAAGGGCGCGCATGATGGCCAGAAGGCGGTTCATTTGGGATGCATCGTCTGTTGCGAAAATTAGCGGATCGTGGGGCATTGAGGGGCGGCTCCATTGCTGTCAGGATGATGGTATTGCGCAGCCAACCCGAGGTCCAGACATGCCCGTTATCAATCGCATCGCAGCTTTTGGCGATGACATGACCGCATGGCGGCGTCATTTGCACCAAAACCCCGAACTTGGCCAACAGTGCCAAGAAACCGCCGCCTTTGTTGTGGAACGTTTGCGCGATTTTGGCGTTGATGAAATTCATGAAGAGATCGCAGTGTCGGGCGTTGTTGCGATCATCAACGGGCAGGGCGCAGGGCAGACCATTGGGCTTCGGGCTGATATGGATGCTTTGCCGATCTCAGAAACGACAGGGGCCGAATGGGCATCGCGCAATCCGGGAAAAATGCATGCATGTGGGCATGATGGGCACACAACGATGTTGCTGGGCGCCGCGCGGTATCTTGCTGAAACCCGCAATTTCAAAGGCCGCGTCGCCCTGATTTTCCAACCCGCCGAAGAAACCGGTGGCGGCGCGGAATTGATGGTGGATGAGGGCATGTTGGATCGGTTCGATGTGAACGAGGTTTACGCCCTGCACAACGCACCTGACACGCCTGTTGGGCATTTTTATACGACGCCGGGCCCGATCATGGCTGCGGTAGATACATTTCACGTGGATATAAAAGGGGTCGGTGGGCATGGCGCCTATCCGCAAGACACCCGCGACCCGATCCCTGCGGCGGTGGCGATTGCGCAGGCCATGGGGACAATTGTGTCGCGTAACCATCGTGCCTTAGATGATCTTGTGGTTTCGGTGACGATGATCCACGCGGGAACCGCCGATAACGTTATCCCAGAAGATGCCTACGTTGGTGGAACCGTCCGCACCTTTGATAAAAGCGTTCAGGCAATGGTGAAACGCCGGATGGCAGATATTGTGGCCGGGCATGCTGCGGCCTTTAATGTTGATGCCACGCTGCGTTACGACGAAGGATTTCCACCAACGGTTAATTCCGCCGCGCAAACAGATTTTGCAGTTTCTGTCGCCCGCGAAGTGGCGGCTGAGGGCATCGTAACTGCCGACGCAACACGTGAAATGGGGGCGGAAGACTTCGCATATTTTCTTGAAAAACGACCCGGATGTTATCTGTTTGTTGGCAACGGCGAGACGGCGGGGTTGCATCAGTCCGATTATGATTTTGATGATGCAACAGCCCCGTTTGGCGCATCGTTTTTTGCGCGGATAGCTGAACGCGCGCTTCCATTGGAGGAGCACTAGATGGCGCTTGAAGATGCGAAGGGCCAAGTCGATTTGGCCTTTAGTCGCGATGACCTAAAAGGCGCGGCGTTCGAAAACACTTTTGGTGGGGCGACGTCGTTTTTGCGGCGCAGATACACGAAGGATCTCGCCGGTGTTGATCTGGCGGTGACGGGGGTGCCATTTGATCAGGCGGTCACTAATCGCCCCGGAACGCGGTTCGGTCCCCGCGCCATCCGCGAGGCCAGCACGCTGCAACCTTATGATCCACCCTATGGTTGGGGGTTCGATCCGCTGTCGGAATTCGCGATTGCCGACTATGGTGATTTAGCATTTGATTACGCGGACATAGGCGGAACACCTAAAGCAATTGAAACCCATATTGCGGGCATTTTGGCAGCGGATGTTGGGACGGTTACCCTTGGTGGCGATCATTTTATAACCTTGCCGATCCTAAAGGCCTATGCTGCGAAGTATGGCCCCCTTGCGGTGATCCAGTTCGATGCGCATTCTGATTTGTGGGAAGACGACGACATGGACCGTGTAGATCACGGCACATTCATGTACAAAGCTGTTAAGTTGGGGTTGGTCGATCCGAAGCGATCAGTGCAGATCGGAATCCGTACAGAATGCGAGGATTATCAAGGTTTTCAATATATTGATGCCCGGACTTGTCATGAAAAGGGCACAAAATGGGTGGCGCAACGTGTTCGCCATATCGTCGGAGACAGCGCGACATACGTCACGTTTGATATTGACGCGCTTGACCCGGCATTTGCCCCCGGTACGGGAACGCCGGTTTGGGGCGGGCTTGCGTCTTGGCAGGCTGCCGCAATGTTGCGGGATTTGGCGGGGATCAACATGGTCGGGGGCGACGTCGTTGAAGTTTCACCAGCCTATGACAGTGGCGGCATCACCGCCGTTGCCGGCGCGCATGTCGCGTTTGAACTTTGTTGTTTATCTCTCTGGAATAAAAGGAAATTATAATGCCAAATCAACCTATATCTGGGAATGATCTTGCGCGGTTTTCCGGCCCTCAAACCTTTATGCGTTTACCAGAAGCGGACACCGCTGAGGGACTGGATGTTGGGTTCGTTGGCATACCGATGGACATCGGAACCAGCTGGCGGTCTGGCACGCGGTTCGGTCCGAAACAATTGCGCCAAGAAAGCGCGATGATCCGCCCCTACAATATCCAGACCGGTGCAGCACCGTTTGACAGCCTGCAATGTGGTGATCTTGGCGATATCGCGATCAACACATTTTCTTTGTCGGATAGTTTGTCAATTATTCAAAAGACTTACGAAGACATCTTAACGCATCCAGTCATCCCAATGGGGCTTGGTGGGGATCATTCGATGACATTGCCAATTCTGCGCGCGATGGCGAAGAAACATGGCCCCCTTGCCTTGGTGCATGTGGATGCCCATGCTGATGTAAATGATGAAATGTTTGGCGAACGTGAAACCCACGGGACTGTCTTTCGCCGCGCCTATGAAGAGGGCATTTTGATCCCCTCTAAGGTTTGGCAAATTGGCCTGCGTGGCACCGGTTATACGGCCGAGGATTTCACAGAAGCCGCCGGATGGGGGTTCAATCAACGGCTGGCCTGCGATCTTTGGCACAAACCGCTTGATTCTTTGGGACAAGAAATTGTTGCCCAGATTGGGGATGCACCCTGTTATTTTACATATGATATCGACAGCCTTGATCCCAGTTTCGCGCCGGGAACAGGCACGCCAGAAATTGGCGGGCTCACGACCATGCAGGCGATGCAGTTGATCCGCAATTTGCGCGGGCTCAACATTGTGGGCGGTGATCTGGTTGAGGTCTCGCCTCCGTATGATACGACGGGCAACACGGCGCTGACGGGCGCCAACATTATGTTCGAGATGCTAAGCATTCTGCCGGGCGTCAAGTACCGCTAAGCAGTTATGCAGCGGCACATCGCGAAGGGTTAAGCATGATACTATATCTCCTTGTGGGGGGCTTTGCAGCGTTGATCGCCACGATGATCTGGGTGCGCATAGCGCCGATCGATCCACACACATGGCATAGGGTTGATTTACCCGTGGGCAAGGCTGGTGAATTTAGTGCGGCTGGCAGTTACACGGTTCTTATTGATGTGTCCGATGGGGCCGCGTCTTTGCGTGCGTTGGATGGCATTATTTCGCAAACGCCGCGCACGAAACGTGTCGCAGGGCAGGTTGAAGACGGGCGCTTGACCTATGTTACGCGCAGTGCCTTTTTCGGATTTCCGGACTATACGACTGTCGCGGTGGGACCACAGAATGCATCTTTGGCGGTCTTCGGGCGGCTGCGGTTCGGTCGATCCGATCTTGGTGTCAATCGCGCGCGGATCACTGGGTGGCTTGCGGCGTTGGATCGGGGTACACCCGCGCCATGATACCCAATGACCGTCTTATGCAGATCACCGAACGCTTTGAATTCCTTGAGGCCCGTATGGGCGAGGGGCTCGGTGGGGATGAATTTGTAACCGTCAGCCGTGAATACGCCGAACTGCGACCCGTCGTTGACGTCGTGCAGACCTATCGGTCGTTGATTGCCGAGATTGAAGGCGCGGAGGCGATGCTGAGCGATCCTGAAATGAAAGAACTCGCCGAGATGGAATTACCTGATCTGCGTGCGCAGTTGCCCGACGCAGAGCAGGCCGTAAAGCTGGCTTTGATCCCAAAGGACAGCGCAGACGGAAAGCCGGCGTTGGTTGAAATTCGGCCCGGAACGGGCGGTGATGAAGCCGGATTATTTGCGGCGGATCTGTTGCGGATGTATCAGCGGTACGCGGAAAATCAGGGATGGAAGTTTGAAATCCTAGAAGAAAGCCTGTCGGAACTTGGCGGCGTCAAAGAAGTGACAGCCCGGATTGCAGGCAACAATGTATTTGGCCGCATGAAGTACGAATCCGGTGTGCATCGCGTTCAGCGCGTCCCCACAACCGAAAGCGGGGGGCGGGTGCATACGTCGGCGGCAACGGTCGCGGTGCTGCCCGAAGCTGAAGATGTGGATATACAGATCAACCCGGGTGACATTCGCATTGATACGATGCGGGCGTCAGGGTCCGGCGGGCAGCACGTGAACACCACGGATTCTGCGGTGCGCATTACCCACATGCCCAGC
>CAYOSK010000163.1:0-5309 GCA_964406585.1 uncultured Octadecabacter sp.
TCGGGGTCATCAAACGCCGCACCGTTGGAAAATTCGACCGATATATGGGCCTTAGACGCAAAAACGCCGCCGACAAAACTGCCCGCATCCTGCGGATCGATCATGAACACGGTCCCCCCGTATTTTTGCCCAAGGTGAACATCGCAATAAGCGTCCTGTGCCAAGCTGATCACGTGTTCAATCAGTGCGGATTTGACGGTTTCATCCATAGTCACGCCCCCACCGGTGATGCGATTTCCACCAAACAGCCGTTCAAATCCCGCACATAAGACACCGTTTGCCCCCAGGGTTTGTCCGCCGGCGGCACAATCGCCACGCATCCGGCATCAACCGCGCGGGCATAATCGCGGGTCACATCATCCGTCACGAAACAGACTTCCCACGCGGCGGGCAGGCCTTTGGCTGTATTAGGCTGGATAGCGATCCCGCTCATTTCTGCGGCCTCATTACCTGCAAAGGCCAGCGTCGTGTCGCCCGTGTCCAGTTCTGCATACAGCAGGCTTTCATGCACAAATCTGCGCGACAGCCCAAACGCGGCTTCATAAAACGCAACCGTTTCGGGCACGTCGGCGACATAGATGATTGTGTATCCAAGTTTCATACCCCAACCCTATGCCAAGTCATCCACCCTCGTCTTGAATAAATCGGACATCATGCAAAGAAACCCGGCTGGGACACATCAGCCGGAACCGCTGAGGGCGCAAAACCACCAAATCGTACCACGTCGCGCGTCATATGCGCCTGATCAGCATATCCTGCTTCCATCGCGATTTGGCTCAGCGTCAATTGCCCACTGCGCAAAAGGGTCACGCTGCGGTGAAACCGGATCAATTGCCCGTATGTCTTCGGGCTCAACCCGACATGGCGGCGAAACAGGCGCGACAGATGGCGCGGGGTGATGCTCAGATCTTGTGCCAACGTATCACTTCGACTGCGCCCACAGGTCAGATGAATTTGATCAAGAACCGCCTGAACCCGCGGCGGACAGGGCGCGGCCTGCGTCACGATGCGCAGCCCGAACAAAGCGGCCTGAATAGCCGCAACACCCATCTCAGAACGGCCAATTGCCGCTAGATCAGGCGCAATGCTGTGAACAGATGCGCCGCGCACGACGGCGTCTTTTTGGTTGATCAAAGGGCTGATGCACCCGGGGCGTAACCGCACCCCAACCCATGTATCCCCGCAGGTGTATTCAACGACATAAGGCCGTGTGGCCGGACCGGTCAAAATCGGAACCGCTGGATCATCGCGCAAGGCGTTGAACCGGATGATCAGATCACAGCGCCCGTCAGGCAATACCGTAGCGCGGCCATCCTCCTTCGCGGCGAACGTCCACGCGGCCTCAACACTGCGCCGCGCGCGCGGTGTTATGACGGGTTCATCATATCGTGGTGGAATGCGCATGGACCAACACTGACGCGCAAATGGCGTGCGTTCAATTCAGTATCAATCAAGACAAGGATTTTACGAAATGGAGCGGGCGAGGCGATTCGAACGCCCGACCCTAACCTTGGCAAGGTTATGCTCTACCCCTGAGCTACGCCCGCACCGTTTCGTGAGGCGTGATGTACAAACAAGGGCGCGACCCCGCAAGAGGAAAATTCGCGATTTTTGGTTTCTTTTTGTGTGTCAGTCTATTGGCCCATGATCACAAGCACAGCCAACGTGGCAATTGACAGCCCGTAAGACGTGAATGTGCACAACATCCCACCCACGCGCAGCTTCATGATTGGCGGTGACATGGAAAATCCGTAGGCATGACTAACCCGCCCGACCAACAACAAAAGCCCGGCGATATGGATCATAAAGGGCGTCGCACCCGCGGATTCGCCCAAAAACATCAGCAAAAGCCCAAATGGCGCGTATTCGGCGCAATTGGCATGGGCGCGCATACGTTTCATCAGGCTCTTGTCGCCGTCATCCCCCAACCCGATCCGATTGCCCCGCCGATAGGTGATGACCCGCACGCTCAGGGCTATGAAAACGATTGCGATGGGAATGGCATAAAGGGCAGTGATCATGGGGTTTGCTCCGGTTCGGGTAGGGCGTCCGCCCCTGTATAAACAGTCGATGAAAGGCCGACGTCTTGGGTGTGGGCGATAACACCGCCGTCTGTCAACAAGACCACGCCATATGCGCCGGGTTCATCAATAGACAACGTGCTGTCGGCATTGATCAGATCAAGGGGCGCTTGATGGCAAGGGCTTTTGAACATCGTAAACGGAACCCCGGCCGCCTGACCGGAAATGGTGCGATGCACATGGCCGCAAAACAAATGCGCGCCCGCACCGCGCAACCGATCCAACAAGGCATTGCCATTCGTGAGCGCAATGGCATCCATGCCGGGCAGGCCAACTGCGTGGGGCGGGTGATGGGCAAAAACCAGTGGCATCCGCGCGCCCGCGCCCTCAAGCGCGCCGTCCAGCCACGCCAACCGATGCGCGCACAACGTCCCGGCGTGATGCGGGGTGGCATCGGGCTGCAACGTATCCAGCGTGATGATGCGGTGATGGTCAAGGTCGATCACCCTTTGCACATGGCCATGGGGCGTGCGCGGCACATCCCCAAAGGTGGCATCAAACGCGCCGCGCACATCGTGGTTGCCCATCATAAACGTCACTGGAATGGGGCAGTCTGCCAGTAGATCACGCAAAATTCGGTATTCATCGGCGTGGCCCGAATGGGTTAAATCCCCCATCAGGATCAACGCGCGGGCATCGCTGTGTTGCGCACAGATGGACCTGTAAACAGCTTGAAATCGCGCAACCGTATCCAGCCCGATGATCGTTTTGCCCTGCGCGCGCAGATGCAAATCCGTCAGCACAACAATCTTTTCCATCACCAGCCCCTGTTTGCAAAACCACCCCCCGCGCAGCCTGCGCCGACCACGGCACACAGTGCAAGACATCGCGCTAGGCTGAGCGGGTAAATTCGATCACCTCAAACCCCAATTGGTGCACAAAGAACGCCAATCCTGCATCATAGGTCGGCACAAGGATCGATACGCTGGACAAACGCTGGGTCATTGCGGCACGGTCAACGTGATCTTGCCGACATGGGTCTTAGCGCCAAACGCGGCTTGGGCGGCATGAATATCGCGCAGATCATAGGTTGCGGCGATGGCAGGGCGTAACGCGCCTGATTGTACATATCCGATCAGGTCTTTGAAAATTTTGACGTCCTGATAGGTGCTGCCAAATAACGTCAGATCGTTCAGGTATAATGTGCGCAGGTCCAATTCGACCATCGGCCCAGCAATGGCCCCCGCCGTGACATACCGCCCACCCCGTTTCAGCGTGTCCAACAGGGCAGACCATGTTGGCCCCCCGACCAGATCAATGACAACATCATACTGATGCTTGGGCAACGCTGCGCCCCGTTCAATCGTGCTGTGGGCGCCAAGCGCGCGCACTGCGTCGCGTTTGCTGGATTGGGTCATGGCGGTGATGTTGGCACCCCTCAGATGCGCCAATTGCACGGCCGCGGTCCCAACGCCGCCCGAGGCGCCGGTGATCAAGATCCGTTCGGCCCCGACGTTGGCGCGTTGCAACATGCCCTCGGCGGTGGAAAACGCACAAGGAATCGCGGCCCACTGCGCATCCGTCAAACTGTCATCCACGACAAAGGCCTCTGCGTCGAAGGTCTTGGTGTATTGCGCAAAGCCCCCATTATGTTCGGATCCGAACGTATCCGTTATGAACGGCTGATTGCCGGACCCTGTGGATTGCATGGAGCGCACGATCACACGCTGTCCAATGCGCGCGGGATGCACATCTTCGCCCATGGCGACGATATATCCGCAACAATCCGCCCCCTGGATCAGCGGAAAATTCAAAGGCGTTCCCGCCCAGCCGCCATCGTCAGCATTGGTGTCGCGTACGGCGTCGGTGGCCCCTGTGACGCTCTTGGAATACCAACCGATGCGGGTGTTGATGTCGGTGTTGTTCACGGCCGCTGCGGCAACTTTGATCAACACTTCATTTGGCCCAACGTCAGGCACTGGCAAATCATCGCGCCAGACAAGCATGTCAGGGCCACCATGGCCAAGAGTGGTAACACCGGACATGGTGCGCGGGACGGTGGGTTTGGTCATTCAGATGCTCCTATCGGAGCATTACCCTGCGGGGCGCGGGGCCGCCGCGCAAGCGCGGCGGCGACAAAATCAGACTGATTTTGTCTACTCTAGCTCAATCAGCAGGTCTTTGGCGTCGATTTGGCCGCCCGCCGCAACATGCACAGCCTTGATGGTGGCGTCGCGTTCTGCATGCAGGCCCGTTTCCATTTTCATCGCTTCGATGGTCAGCAGCAAATCGCCTTCTTTCACGCTTTGCCCGACCTGTGCGGCGACACTGGCCACAACACCGGGCATCGGCGCGCCGATATGGGCGTCATTGCCGGTTTCCGCCTTGGGGCGCTGCACTGTTGTGGCCTTTACCAAACGATTGGGCACCCGGATCGTGCGCGGCTGACCGTTAAGTTCAAAGAACACCTTCACTTCGCCCTCTTCATTGGTGTCCGCCACCGCCTGTAGGCGAATTTCCAACGTCTTGCCGGGGTCAATTTCTGCTGTGATCTCTTCGCCCGGTTCCATCCCGTAAAAGAACGTGCGCGTGGGCAACGTGCGGACAGGGCCATAAATTTCATGGCGTTCGGCATAATCGGTGAACACCTTGGGATACATCAAATACCCATTCAGGTCTTCGTTATCGATGTCCTTGCCATCCAGTTTTGCAGACACTTCAGCGCGCACGGCCTCAAGGTTCACTGGTTTCAGGGATTTTCCGGGCCGTTCAAGGTTGGGGGTGTCCCCCTTTAGCGCCTTGGCGACAATCGCGTCAGGGAAACCACCGGGAGGCTGGCCAAGATTGCCGCGCATCATATCAATCACGGAATCAGGGAACGATACATCCGTGTCAGGGTCTTCCACGTCGTCGCGCGACAAGCCTTGGGAAACCATCATCAACGCCATATCGCCCACTACCTTGGACGATGGCGTGACCTTCACGATGTCACCAAACATACGGTTCACATCCGCATAGGTCTGGGCGACCTCGTGCCAGCGTTCTTCCAACCCCAAAGACCGCGCCTGCGCCTTTAGGTTGGTGAACTGGCCACCGGGCATTTCGTGCAGGTAGACCTCGGATGCGGGGGCCTGAAGGCCGGATTCAAACGCCGTGTAATGGGCCCGCACGGTTTCCCAATAATTGCTGATCTCGCGGATGGCGGACACGTCTAGCCCAGTATCACGGTCTGTGCGCTTTAGCGCCTCAACGATCGATCCAAGCGTCGGCTGGGATGTGTTGCCAGAA